>NZ_JBDJLB010000006.1:0-256439 GCF_039673155.1 Stenotrophomonas sp. TWI1149 | reverse complement strand
TCGGGGGCGGCGCGCGGGGCGGCGGGCCGCGGGGCGCGCGCCCCCCCCCCCCGCCCCCCGCCACTACCGCCTTGGAACCGGCCGCTGGCCGGCACCATTCCGCGGCGGTCCTGACCG
This sequence comes from Stenotrophomonas sp. TWI1149, assembly GCF_039673155.1. NCBI lineage: Bacteria > Pseudomonadati > Pseudomonadota > Gammaproteobacteria > Lysobacterales > Lysobacteraceae > Stenotrophomonas > Stenotrophomonas sp. TWI1149. Next base: position 256,322 of record NZ_JBDJLB010000006.1, on the reverse strand, counting down.
GCCGGTGAAGTCCGCCCGCGGCCGGGGTGGCAGCGGCCACCGGAAACCCGGATAATGCACAAAAGCCGGACGGGCACTCTGTTTCAGAGTCACTCGTCCGGCTTTTTCCGTGTCTGGGTACCCCAGCGTCGGCGCGCTCCCCGCTGGAGCCCGCCACCCCGCGCTGATCGGCCCCCCCGGCATGGTCCCAAACCCGCGGCCCCGATGGCCGCACAAAAACCAGGAGTTACCCGTCATGGGTCAGTCAGTTGTCGTGTTGGGTGCCCAGTGGGGCGATGAAGGCAAGGGCAAGATCGTCGATCTGCTCACCGAGGAAATCGGCGCTGTCGTGCGCTTCCAGGGCGGCCACAATGCCGGCCACACGCTGGTCATCAATGGCAAGAAGACCGTCCTGCACCTGATTCCGTCGGGCATCCTGCGTGAAGACGCGCTGTGCCTGATCGGCAACGGCGTGGTGATCTCGCCGGCCGCGCTGCAGAAGGAAATCGCCGAGCTGGAAACCTCCGGCGTGGAAGTGCGTTCGCGCCTGAAGATCTCCCCGGCCGCGCCGCTGATCATGCCGTACCACATCGCCCTGGACCAGGCGCGCGAACGCGCTGCCGGCGGCAAGGCGATCGGCACCACCGGCCGTGGCATCGGCCCGGCGTACGAAGACAAGGTGGCGCGTCGCGGCATCCGCATCGCCGACCTGCATTACCCGGCCCAGCTGGAAGAACTCCTGCGCACCGCGCTGGATTACCACAACTTCGTGCTGACCAATTACCTCAAGACCGACGCGGTCGACTTCCAGAAGACCTACGACGAAGCACTGGCCTTCGGCGAGTACGTCGAGCCGATGAAGTCCGACGTCGCCGGCATCCTGCACGACCTGCGCAAGCAGGGTAAGCGCGTGCTGTTCGAAGGCGCCCAGGGCGCGCTGCTGGACATCGACCACGGCACCTACCCGTACGTCACCAGCTCCAACACCACCGTCGGTGGTGCACTGGCCGGTGCCGGCGTGGGCGCCGATGCGATCGACTACGTGCTGGGTATCGCCAAGGCCTATGCGACCCGCGTCGGCGGTGGCCCGTTCCCGACCGAGCTGGACGATGAAGTCGGCCAGGGCATCCGCGACCGTGGCGCCGAGTACGGTGCCTCGACCGGCCGCCCGCGTCGCTGCGGCTGGATGGACATCGTCGCGCTCAAGCGCGCCGTGGCCATCAACGGCATCAGCGGCCTGTGCATCACCAAGCTGGACGTGCTCGACGGCATGGAAAAGCTGAAGGTCTGCATCGCCTACGAATACCGCGGCAAGCGTACCGAGTACGCCCCGCTGGACGCGCAGGGCTGGGAAGAATGCACGCCGGTGTACCTGGAGTTCCCGGGCTGGACCGAGAACACCCACGGCATCACCAACTGGGACGACCTGCCGCCGGCCGCCCGCGCTTACCTGCGCGCGCTGGAAGAGCTGGCCGGTTGCCCGGTCAGCATCGTCTCGACCGGCCCGGACCGCGACCACACCATGGTCCTGCAGGATCCGTTCGCCTGATCAGGCGCGTAGTGCCGGGCCATGCCCGGCATTGTGTGGAGCAGTAAGAAGAAGCCCCGCGCAAGCGGGGCTTCTTCGTGGGCCGCGAAAACGTCATCGTTGACCGATGCCCATCCGCAGCTCCGACAGCTCCAGATTGCCGTCGCGGTTCGCATCCAGGCGCTGGAAGCGCATCTCGGAAGAGCGACGCATCTCTTCGGCACTCAGTTCGCCATCGCCATTCTGGTCGGCGATGCGCAGCAGTTCCGCCGCCGGCAACTCACCGTCGCGTTGCGGGCCGAGCACCGCCTGCACTTCCTCCACGCTCACCCGGTAATTGTGGTCCGCATCGACCAGGCGGAAGAAAGCATCTCCGTCGTACTCATCGCGGCTGACCTTGCCGTCGCCATTGCGGTCCAGCATCGCGAAACGATCCGGCGCGGTGGCGGGCAGGTCCTGCGCCGCGGCGGTACTTGCGGCGACTCCGCCGCAGAGAAGGAGCAGGGCAACGCGGTGCGCGAGCATCATCACGGGTGTCTCCAGACCGCAGGGGTGGGGCATGTCTTCAGCACGCAGTGTCCGCCGCGTCGATACCCGGGGCAACGGCAATTTCCCGCATTCGCACCAGTAGTTTTACTGGTTGCCCGCGTCCATCGGACCGCAGTGACCACGCCCGCCAGCGCGGCGCCATGGCATGCTGTGCAGCCTCACCAATCAGCAGGGGCGACGCAGGGTGTCTGACGATCACGTGACCACCGGCATGAGCAGCGCGGACCGCGCGTTGCATGCGGTGGTGTCCGAGCTTGAAGCGCTGTTGCGCGGCGACGGGGAAACCCACTGGGCCGACTGGATGCAGCGGGTCATCACCCAGCTTGAGCAGGGCGATCCAGGCGCGCCGGAGAGCGTGCTGCGCGCCTATGGGGGCATGGGGTCGTTCAATGATGTTGCGTTGGGCCTGGATTACAGCAACGGCCACTTCCAGTGGCGCGCAGACGCGGGTGAACTCAATGAGCGCCTGGATGCACTGCGCGGTCGCGCCTGGCAACTGGCGCGGGCGATCCGGGACGCATCCCCCGGCGCGCGTTGATCAGAGCGCCTGCTGTCCCTTCAGCACCGGATACGGATTGATCGATTCGCCTTTCCACCACTGCTTTTCCGGACCCAGTACATGGATCTCGAAATGCAGGTGGGGCGCCTCCGGACTCGCGTTGCCGGTGCTGCCGACATAGCCGATCACCTCACCGCGCTTGATCGTCTTCTTCTCGGCCAGCCCGTCGGCGTAGCGGTCCAGATGCGCGTAGTAGTAGCAGTAGCGACCGCTCGGCTCGAACTGGTACACCGTCAGACCGCCCCGCACGCTGTCGAACAGTTTCTCCACCGTCCCGTCGGCGACGGCCAGCACCGGCGTCCCGGTCGGCGCCAGGATGTCGATCGCATCATGTACGCGGCCTTCGCTGCGCGCATCGGTGAAGGTGTCCTGCAGCTGATCGGCACCGATGCCCTGCACGGGCAGCAGCAGCGCGCCCGCCGCGCCGCTTGTCGGTGCGGGTGTCGAAACGCCCGCGTCCGGCGCGGGCGGTGTGGCTGAGGTGTCGGCGGGCACCGGTGTCGTGGCCGGCGCCGGTGGCGGCGGGGCATCAAGCGCAGCGCGGGCCGAACTGGTGGCCGATCCCACCTTGGCCGGTTCGGCGGCGCCAAGCCGGGATGAGGGGCCCGGCCCCAGCAGCCAGTACCCGACCACGCCGATTACCAGTCCTACTGCCAGTAGTCGAAAGGTCTTCATCCATTACTCCTGCATCACGACCGGCACCGAGGCGTCGACCGCAGCGGCGACCTGCAGCGCATCCCAGTTGGTCATGCGCACACAGCCGTGCGATTCGGTCTTGCCGACATGGCCGGGTTCGGGCGTGCCGTGCAGGCCGTAGTGGGGCTTGGAGATGTCGATCCAGACCACGCCGACCGGATTGTTCGGGCCCGGCGGCAGGACCGCCTTGCTGTCGCCCGCCTTGGCGTCCCAGAACAGCTTGGGGTTGTAGTGGAAGGTGGGATCGCGGGAGATGCCCAGGATCTTCCATTTCCCGATCGGCAGCGGGTCGTGCTTGCTGCCCGAGGACACCGGGAACTGCGCGTAGACTTTGCCGTCCGCATCGAACAGCCGCAGCGTGGAGTCGGATTTGTCGATCACCAGCTTGCTGGCCTTCGGCAGCGGGGCGGCCGCGATGTTCGGCACCTGGATCACGCTGCCGGCCTTGCCCAGGTCGACGCCCGGGTTGAGCGTCTTCAACAGCTCGGGGGAGGCATGGAAGCGCTCGCCCAGCGCTTCTTCGATCGAACCGAAGCCCAGGGTCTTCAGCTTGGCCTGCGCGGCCGGACCCTTGGGCACCGGCTGGAACGGACCGGCCACGTCTTCCGCGGTGAGCGTGTAGCGCACCAGGGGCGGGGCGGCATCCGGCTGCAGCGCCTGCCAGGTGGCATCGTCCAGTTCGCCGGTCACCTTGACGCCATGGGCGGCCTGGAAGCCGGCCACGGCGCGCTTCTGGTTGGAGCCGCGCTCCCCATCGATCTGGCCGGGGGAGAAGTGCGCGCGGTCCAGCAGCACCTGCGCATGCAGATCCGAGCGTGGACCGGTCGCCAGCGGCGTCGCGTCGGCGTCCGGGATCGCGGCGGGCGCGGGTGCCGTCTGTGCGACCGCCCAACCGGAGGAGACCCCCAGGGCGAGGGCGAGCGCGGTGAGGCGGGCGAGACGGTGCAGGCGAAGGGACATCGGCAACTCCAGCGGGAACGTGTTTCCACCATGCCTGCCGGGCGTGCGCACTTGCCGTGAAAAGCCTGACGGGGGGCTGAGCGGCGACGCGAGGGTAACGCCGACGTTATGTGAATCCATTCACAGCGGGCTCACGGCCGTCGGTCAAGGCGCTGCCACTGCCGCCGATACCAGCCCACCCCCCCACGTTTTTCGGATGTCTCATGGAATTTTTGCGGAACGTCAGCGTCGTCTGGCGTCTAGGTATGGGCTTTGGCCTGTTGTTGCTGCTGGTCGCGGCCGTGGTCGCCACCGGCGCCACCGGGAGTGCGGTACAGAAGCGCGCGATGCAGCAGGTGGTCGAGGTCAACGTGGCCAAGGTGCGGCTGCTCTCGGACATGCTCGATGCCAACAACCAGATGATGGTCGTGCGCCGGGAGATGCTGATCCGCCAGGGCGACGGTCTGGCCGAGGATGAGGCGCGCATCGCCGCGCTGGTCGCGCGCTATGAAGCCAGCTGGGCCGCCTACCAGGCCTTGCCCGCGCAGCCGGAAGACAAGGCCGTCGGCGACGCCATCGCGGCCGCCCGCGCGGTGGCGCGTCCGCTCAACAAGCAGATGAGCGAACAGCTGCAGCAGGGCGATTTTGCCGCTGCCACGGCCCTCACCCTGGGCGCCGTGCAGGCCGCCGCCAAGGGCTGGAACCAGGCGCTCAGCGAGGGTGTGGTCTACGAGGAAAAGGAAAGCCGCGAGGCCGCTGCCGAAGCGATCCGGCTCGGCGAGCGGACCCTGCTGCAGCTGCTGGTGCTGGGCGCGATCGCGCTGGTGGTCGGCATCGCCGCCTCCGTGCTGATCGGCCGCAGCCTGACCGGTCCGCTGGCCCGCGCCGTCGGCCTGGCCACCCGGATGGCCAAGGGTGATCTGGCCCATGACGTCCATCTGGGCGGTCGCGATGAGATCACCCAGCTCGGCAACGCGATGGCCACGGTCCGCCAGAGTGTCCAGGGCGCGATCACCGCACAGCTGGACATGGCCCGCCAGCATGAGGCCGGTGCCATCAGCCATCGCATGGACGAAACGGCCTTCCCGGGCGATTTCGGCCGGATGATCCGCGCCACCAACGAGCTGGTCGGTTCGCACGTGGCCGTCGAGTTCCATATGGTCGAGGTGATGCAGCGCTACGCGATCGGCGACCTGAGCCGTGATCTGGACAGCTACCCGGGCGAGAAGGCCGTGCTGACCACCACCATGGCCACCGTCAAGGCCAGCCTGATGGCGATCAACCAGCAGATCGAGACACTGGCCTCGGCCGCCCGTGCCGGCGACTTCTCCGTGCGCGGCGACGAGCCGGCGTTCCAGTTCCAGTTCCGCGCGATGGTCGCCCAGCTCAACGGGATGATGGCCAGCTCGCAGGCCAGCATCGCGGACCTGTCGCAGGTACTGCGCGCGATTTCCACCGGCGATCTGACCTCGCGCATGGACGGCCGGTACGAAGGTGTCTTTGCGCAGATGCGCGACGATGCCAACGTCACCGCGGTGCAGCTGACCGGCATCGTGCAGCAGATCCAGGGCGCGGCCGGCAGCATCAACGATGCCGCGCAGGAACTGGCGGCGGGCCACAATGACCTGTCGCGCCGTACCGAGCAGCAGGCAGCCAACCTGGAAGAAGCGGCGGCCTCGATGGAGGAGCTGACCTCCACGGTCCGGCAGAACGCCGAGCTGGCCAACCAGGCCGACCATGAAGCCCATGCGGCGGGTGCGGCGGTCAAGGCGACCGAGCAGGCGATCGCGCAGATGGCCGCGGTGATGAGCGAGATCGACCAGTCCTCGGCGCGTATCGGAGAGATTTCCTCGGTGATCGACGGCATCGCCTTCCAGACCAACATCCTCGCCCTGAACGCGGCCGTCGAAGCGGCGCGTGCCGGTGAGAACGGGCGCGGCTTCGCGGTGGTGGCCACCGAGGTACGCACGCTGGCGCAGCGCGCCGGCACGGCGGCCAAGGAGATCAAAGACCTGATCGATGAGTCCAGCAGCAAGGTCAAGACCGGACTGAGCGTCACCGTGCAGTCCGAAGCGGCGATCGCCCGCCTGACCCAGGCCAGCTCGCGCACCAATCAGCTGATGAGCGACATTGCCGCGGCGACCAAGGAACAGGCCGCCGGCATCGAGCAGGTCAACCAGGTGGTCGTGCAGATGGACCAGGTGACCCAGCAGAACGCGGCGCTGGTCGAAGAAGCCACCGCCGCCAGCCGCGCGCTGGAGCAGCAGGCGCACGCACTGACCGAATCGGTGGCGGTGTTCACGCTGGAGGACCCCGCGGCAGGCCTGCGGCGCCGGGGGGCACTGCAGGCCGCGTGACGGCACCTGCGCGCTGAGTTGGACGGAAAAGCCCCGCATCGGCGGGGCTTTTTTCATGCCGATCCAGCCGCCCGACGCAGCGGCGTGCCCCGCTCAGTCGTCGTTTTCTTCGGCGGCTTCGCGACCTTGCTGGCGGATAAGCGCTTCTTCGCGCGCATCGTTGATGGCGTGGCGCACGCCGTCCAGGTCGATGGTGCTTTCATCCTGCTCGAACTCGCCGGTCAGCACGCTGTCCGGGAGCAGATCGCCGGCCTCGAACAGCGCCCACATCTCCTCGCCGTACCAGGTCTCCAGCAGCTCCGGCGCCCAGCGGCCGAGGTAGGCGGTGAGGTTGTTGACGTCGCGCAGCAGCATCGTGCGTGCGGCGTTGTTGCCTGCCGCGCTGACCACCTGCGGGAAATCGATCACGACCGGGCCTTCCGGGCCGACCAGCACGTTGTACGGCGACAGATCGCCGTGGATCAGCCCGCAGCACAGCATGCGCACGACCTGGCGGACCAGGATCTGGTGGAATGCGCGCGCCTGTTCCGGGCTCAGTTCGACCTCACCCAGGCGCGCGGCGGAATAGCCCTCGGCATCGGTGACCAGCTCCATCACCAGCACGCCATGGAAGTAGCCATACGGCTCGGGCACGCGCACGCCGGCATCGCGCAGCTGGTACAGCGCATCGACCTCGGTGTTCTTCCAGGCCGCTTCCTGCTGCTTGCGGCCGTAATTGCTGGCCTTGCCCACGGCGCGCGCTTCGCGGCTGCCACGGACCTTGCGGCCTTCCTGGTACTGCACGCGCTGCTGGAAGCTGCGCTGGGCCATGTCCTTGTAGACCTTGGCGCAGCGCACATCGTCGCCGCTGCGGACCACGTATACCGCTGCTTCCTTGCCGCTCTTGAGCGGGCGGAGCACTTCATCGATCACGCCGTCGTCGATCAGCGCCTGCAAGCCTTGGGGGGTCTTCACGGTATCTCGGGAATCGGCGGGCGCGGGGCCTGCCCTGGAGGGGGAGGGATTTTCGCATCTTCGGGCCGAGGGAGCCATCGACACGGCACCCGGCGGCCGGGTTGTTCAGCTGTGTGCACGCCGGCGCCGGCTTGAAATCTGCTTCACATCCGCGCGGCAGGCTGGGGTCACTTCCCAAGGAGTGCCGCTCATGATGCTGTCCCTGCTGCGCCGCACCGGTGCCGTCCTGGCCCTGCTGCTGGCCGTCCCGACACTGCACGCCCACCCCGCGGCGTCCGATACGGTGCTGATCGTGGTCAGCGGCGAAGGACGCGATCACGGCAAGACCCGGCCTGGCTTCGAGATGGACGAGTTCGCCCAGGCCTACCTGATCTTCCGCGACAACGGCCTGGCCGTGCAGGTCGCCAGCCCGCGTGGCGGGCCGGTGGAAGCCGACAGATTCGATCCGAAGGAACCGTTCAACGCGCGGGTCCTGGCCGATCCGGCGGCGACCGCGTTGCTGGCCGATACCCGCGCCACCGCGACGCTCAGCGCGGCCGACTACGCGGCGGTCTACGTGGTCGGCGGCAAGGGCGCGATGTTCGACCTGCCCACCGATGGCGCACTGCGCGCTCTGCTGGGCACGGTGCACGACAGCGGCGGCGTGGTCGCGGCGGTCTGCCATGGCCCGGCGGCGCTGGTGGAGGTGCGGCAGGCGAACGGATCCCGGCTGGTCGCCGGGCGCCGCATGACCGGCTTCACCAACGCGGAGGAGGGCGTGTTCGGCAAACGCTGGGCGAAGGAGTTCCCGTTCCTGCTGGAAACCGCGCTGCGTGAGCGCGGTGCGCACTGGGAGCAGGCGCCGCTGATGATGCCCAAGCTGGTGGTGGACGGTCGGCTGATCACCGGGCAGAACCCGTACTCCACGCCCGCGGTCGCCGAAGCGATCGTGCGCGCCATCGGTCGCACCCCGGTCGCCCGCACCCCTTGGCGCGATGAAGCCAGCATGGCGCTGGTGCAGCGCCTGCTCGACGGCGAGGGCGACGCGGTCAGGCGCACGCTGGCCAGCGACCGCACCGGCTATCACGACCAGTTGATCGGGGTGCTCGGCTACTACCAGCTGCAGGCCGCGCAGGACGATGCCGCGGTGCGCGATGCGCTGGCGATCATGCAGTTGGCTGCGCCCTACATGAGCGAGCCGCAGCTGCCGCTGGGCATCGCGCAGGCACATTGGCGGCTGGGCGAGGTGGCGCAGGCGCGCAGCGTGCTCGGCAAACTGCTGGAATCCCACCCGGACATGGCCGAAGCTAAGCAGCTCAAGGCCACGATCGAAGGCTGACCCGATGCACGACGGCCTGCACATCCTGGTCATCGAGGACAACCCGGCGCTGCGCGCCGGCATGGCCACGCTGCTGGAGGCGCGTGGCCATCGCGTGGCCTTTGCCGCCGATGGCCGCAGCGGCCTGCAGATGGCGCTGGACGAACCGCCCGACGTACTGGTGCTGGACCTGACCCTGCCGGGCATGGACGGCCTGCGCGTGTGCAGTCATCTGCGCGAACAGGCCGACCGCCACATCCCGATCCTGATGCTGACCGCGCGCGATACGCTGGGCGACAAACTGATCGGCTTCCAGGCCGGTGCCGATGACTACCTGGTCAAGCCGTTCGCCGGCGAGGAACTGTTGGCGCGATGCTTGGCGCTGGCCCATCGGCACGGCCGACGCGACGGGCACGTGCTGCGCATCGGGTCGCTCGGCATCGACCGCCGCAGCGGCGCCGTCTGCCGCGGTGGGCAGACGATCGAGTTGCCGCAGACGGCCTATCGGCTGCTGGTGCTGCTCGCCGAAGCCTGGCCGCGCACGGTGACCCGCAGCGAGTTGATCCGCCGTCTCTGGGGCGATGAGGCGCCACCGTCGGACCCGTTGCGTTCGCATCTCTACCTGCTGCGGCAGGCCCTGGACAAGCCGTTTGAGTGGCCGATGCTCAAGACCGTGCACGATGTCGGCTTCAAGCTGGAGGCCGACGCATGACCGCACCGGTGCACGGCCTGCGCAACCGGTTGATGCTGGCTTTCTCGGTGTTCGCGCTCGCGGTGGCCAGCCTGTTCGGCCTGTACGTGGCGGTGTTCGTGTACAGCGTGGAGGATCGCTTCTTCGAGGCGATGCTCGAACAGGAAGCACGGCAGCAGCTGGACCAGCGGGCTGCGAGTGGCACGTGGTCGCCGCCGCGCAATGCCTTCATGACGATCCACGACAGCCCTGCCACGTTCCCGGCGGACCTCAAGGTCGCCTTCGATACTGAGCCGTGGCGCCGCGAGATCGCCGGCACCGAGGAACGGCACTATCACCTGCGTGCGCTGCAGCCGGGCGGATCCGGTGCACCGGGGTGGCTGGTCGCCGAGGTCAGCCAGCAGCTGGTGGTCCGGCCGATGCGCCGCCAGATACTGGCGTTGCTGGCCTGGTCCGGCGTGGCCGTGGTCGTGGTCGCCGTGCTGGCCGGTGCGTGGCTGGCGCGACGTACCACGCGGCCGTTGTCGAAACTCGCGGCACTGGTGGATGACATGGCACCGGATCGTTTGCCGGTCGGGTTCGCGGCTGATTTCCCCGATGACGAGGTCGGTGTGCTGGCCCGTGGCCTGGACAGGCTGAGCGGGCAGGTGCGCGCCTTCGTTGCACGCGAACATGCGTTCACCCGCGATGCCAGCCATGAGCTGCGCACGCCATTGGCCGTGATCCGCAGCGCGACCGAACAGCTGGCCCGCGAACCGGGGCTGTCTGCGGCCGGGCGGTTGCAGCTCGACCATGTACAACAGTCCGCGCGTCACCTCGAACAGACCGTGATCACTCTGCTAACGCTGGCCCGCGAAGAGAACGTGGAACGGGACGCGACGCCGCTGGCGGTACTGCCGGTGCTGGAACAGGTGGTGGTCGAGCAGGCGGCGCTGCTGGAGGGCAAGCCGGTGGCGGTGCGGGTCGATGTGCCCGGCGACGCGCGCCTGACGGTGCCCGGTCCGGTCCTGCACATGCTGCTGGCCAATCTGGTGGGCAATGCATTCGCGCACACGCGGGCCGGGGAGGTGCACATCGACGTCGCAGCCGGACGGCTGCGCATCCGCAACACGGCGCCGGCAGGCGACCCCGACGCGATCGTGCGGCCCTTCGCGAAAGGGGAGGGCAGTGCCGGCTTCGGGCTCGGCCTGGCGATCGTGCACCGGCTGTGCGACCGCTTCGCCATCGACCTGCGCATCGAAGGCACCGAGCACGCTACGGTCGCCAGTTTCAGCGTGCAATAAGGCCGCGCTCAGGGCTGCCCCACGCAGGGCGTGGCGCCGGGGGCCGGCCCGCTTCCGTCGACCGCAAAAGTACGCGATGCTCTGCCGAACGGGGGAGGGGCGCATGGGAAACAGGGACGAGGGCAGCATCCACGGTGACGTACCGGCGGGCATCGCGACCACCGCTGGCGGTGAGTCGCGGGCACCGGTGGATGATCAGGCACCGACCGACTGGTCGCTGCTGCCGGTCACGCACGGCAATGAAGATTCGATGGTCGCAGTCATCTGGCGCCTGCTGCGGCAGGAGCCGGCGCTGATGGTGAGTGCGGGCTACGTGTTCCTTTCCTTGCTGGGGCTGTGGTCGAGCTACTTCTTCTACTTCAAGTTCCGGCTGTCGATCCTGGACTACCTGCAGGTCAGCGACTTCCTGGTCGCCGGGCTGCGCGATCCGGCCTACGTCCTGATTCTGCTGCTGGGGGCGCTGCTGGCAGTGCTGCTGGGCTGGCCGGAAACACTGCGGCGGCGCAACCCGGCCAGGGTGGCACGCCTGCGTGCGCGGCACTGGGGATGGCGGATGCTGTTCTCGGAGTCGCCGTGGATGAACTGGGAATTCTCCGGGCTGCGTCCGCTGACCGGTATGTGCATTGCGGTGGTCTGCTTCATGGCATTCGGCGCGGCGCTGTATGCCCTGAGCTCGGCCGAGAAGATCCTCGAGGGCCGGGGCGGTACGTCGGTGCAGGTCGTGCTCGGTGATGACGCGGCGGCGCTTCCGGGCACCGCGAAACTGCTGGGATCCAGCAGTGCCTTCGTGTTCCTGTGGTGGCCGGAGCAGCGGCGCGCCGAAGCAGTGCCGATCGGCTCGATCCGTCGACTGCAGTCGATGCCTGTGCCGGGCAAGCCCGTTGCGGCAAAGGTCGCACCATTGCAGACACCGCTGGCGCCGTCCGCAGCAGCGGAACCGCGATGAACGCAGCATTGGCGGTACCGCGTGCTGCCTTGGAACAGCACGCGGTAGACCTGCGAGCGAGCGAGCTGCTGATGCTCAGCGCTGGCTCCGGGCCGCTTTGCGGGCGGCCGTCTTCTTCGTCGTCTTTTTAGCGGTTTTTTTCGCTGCTTTTTTTGCTGTTTTCTTTGTTGCCGTCTTCTTTGTTGCTTTCTTCGCGGTTTTCTTTCCGGCGGTTTTCGTTGTCGCCTTCTTGGCGACCTTCTTCGTCGCTTTCTTCGCCGTCTTCTTTACTGCCTTCCTGGTCGTCTTTGTCGCTGATTTCGTTGCCGCACTCTTCGCGGCCGCCTTCTTGGCTGGGGCCTTCTTTGCCGCCGACTTTTTCGTTGTCTTCCTGGTGGACTTCTTCGCGCCGCTACTTTTCTTGCCGCCACCATCCTGTTTGTTGACGGTGGCCCAGGCGATCCGCTCGGCGGCGGTCTCGCTGCGGCCCTTCTCTTTCTCGCTTTCTTCGATATGTTCTGCCTGGCGCTTCTGCTTGTCGGTGTAGCTGGATTTGTCACCACGGGGCATGGCAGTTCTCCTGTCTACTGTCAAAGAGGGGGAGCGCTCAGGCGAGCGTGCGCACCTTCGGTTCGCGGGCCCACTGGCGGGTGGCGGCAGCAGCGAGGAAGGCCTTGGCATCCTCGGCCTCGACCACGCCGGCATCGTTGCCGACGCGGGCCACCTTCAGCAGCGCCTGTGCACCGTCGTCGGCGGCGATCGCCTTCAGATGCGCCCACGCGTCGCTGACGAAGTCGATCGCGGCCGACTCCCTGCTCAGCTTCTTGGCCGCGTCATTGCTGAGCACGACGGCGACCGCATCGAAGATCACCGACGGCGTGCCTGCCAGCTGACCGTCCGCCGCCAGCGTCTTGCCGTCACTGAGCTTGGCGCCACCGATCTTCGGCGCCACCAGCTTGACGCTGGCGCCGGCCTTGTCGGCGGCCTTGCGCAGGTTGGCGATCAGCGCCGCATCGGAGCCCTCGTCGAACAGGATGCCGATGCAGCGGCCCTTGAGCAGGTCCTTGGTGCGGCCGATGATGCGCACTTCCGGCGCCTTCGGGAAATCCTGCGCCGGGGTCTGCGTGGCGGCCGGCTCGGGCAGGGCGGGCATCGCCAGGCCGTCGGCCACGCGCTTGGCCAGCGTCTCGTCGATGTTGCGCAGGTGGCTCACGGTGCGCTCGCGCACCTTGACCGTCTCCACCTTGGACAGCTCGAACACCAGTGCCGAGGCCAGGTGCGCCTGCTCCGGGGCTTCCAGGCTGCGGAAGAACATCCGGGCCTGGCTGTAGTGATCGGCGAAACTCTCCGCACGCACGCGGCCTTTGCGGCCATCATCCGGCGCGGTGGCGTGGCTGGGGAAACCGTCGGGGGTTTCGCGCGGGGTGTCGCCCTGCAGGGAGCTGGGATCGTAGGCAACCCGCCCCTTCGGGATGTTCATCTGCATGTGGCCGTCGCGCTGGTGGTTGGCGAACGGGCACTTGGGGGCGTTGACCGGAATCTGGTGGAAGTTCGGACCGCCCAGGCGGCTGAGCTGGGTATCCAGATACGAGAACAGGCGCCCCTGCAGCAGCGGATCGTTGCTGAAATCGATGCCCGGCGGCACGTTGGCCGGGCAGTAGGCGACCTGCTCGGTCTCGGCGAAGAAGTTGTCCGGCCAGCGGTCCAGCACCATGCGCCCGATGACGGTCAGCGGGACCAGCGACTCGGGGATGATCTTGGTCGAATCCAGGTGGTCGAACGGGAACGATTCGGCCTGTTCCTCGCTGAACAGCTGCACGGCCAGCTCCCACTCGGGGAAGTCGCCGGCGGTGATCGCCTCGAACAGATCGCGCCGGTGGAAGTCGTTGTCCGCGCTCTGCAGCTTGACCGCCTCGTCCCATACCGTGGACTGGATGCCCAGCTTCGGCCGCCAGTGGAATTTGACGAAGGTCGATTCGCCGGCATCGTTGATCAGCCGGAAACTGTGGATGCCGAAGCCTTCGATGGTGCGCAGCGAGCGCGGGATCGTGCGGTCGCTCATCGCCCACATGATCATGTGCATCGACTCGGGCATCAGCGACACGAAGTCCCAGAAGGTGTCGTGCGCGCTGGCCGCCTGCGGGAAGGCGCGGTCCGGCTCCATCTTCACGGCATGGATCAGGTCCGGGAATTTGATCGCGTCCTGGATGAAGAACACCGGGATGTTGTTGCCGACCAGGTCCCAGTTGCCTTCCTTGGTATAGAACTTCACCGCGAAGCCGCGCACATCGCGCGGGGTGTCGACCGAACCGGCGCCGCCGGCCACGGTGGAGAAGCGGGTGAACAGCGGGGTGCGCACCCCCACTTCGCTGAGGATGCGGGCACGGGTGTACTCGCCGAGCGAGCGGGTCAGCTCGAAGTAACCGTGCGCTGCGCTGCCGCGGGCATGCACGATGCGCTCGGGGATGCGCTCATGGTCGAAGTGGGTGATCTTCTCGCGCAGGATGAAGTCTTCCAGCAGGGTCGGCCCGCGCGGGGTCGCCCGCAGCGAGTTCTGGTTGTCACCGACCGGGATGCCCTGGTTGGTGGTCAGCACCGGGTGGCCGTTGCCCGCACGCTGGTGCAGTTCATCCCCCTCGCCGCGGACATCGGTGGCGGGTGCAGGGGCGTTCTTGGTGCTTTTCTTGCTGGCGGCCATGAGGCGACTCCGGGAGCTGGCGGGAAGGGGATCGCTTCACACTGGCGGCCGGGGCGTTAATCGAGGGTGCGAATACGCGGCCCTGCTTGCACCCGCGCTTCACATGCCGCGTCCGGCGGCTGTGTGGGCGGGGCCCGGGCAGGTATCCTTGGGCGCGTCTTCTCCTGTGTTTCCCAGCCGCATGCGCGTTGAACCCGCCGACATCGAAGCCCTGTTTGATGCGATCCCCGACGTCCTGTTCTTCATGAAGGACTGCGACGGGCGCTATACGCACATCAACCAGACCATGCTGCGCCGGCTCGGCCTGAAGTCGCGCAAGGAGGTGATCGGGCGCACCGCGGCGGAGATCTATCCCACCGGGCTGGGCGCGGATTACGCGACCCAGGACGAACAGGTGCTGGCCGGCAAGGTCATCGAGAACCTGATGGAGCTGCATCTGTTCGCCAACCGCGAACCGGGCTGGTGCCTGACCTGCAAGCGGCCGCTGCTGGTCGACGGGCAGATCCGCGGGCTGATCGGGATCTCGCGCGACCTGGGGCAGAAGGACAGCCTGGGCACCCAGTACGAACAGCTGCGCCTGGCCCTTGCCCATCTGAATGCGCATTACGCGGAGAACGTGCGCATGCAGACCCTGCTCGACATCACCGGATTCTCGCTGTCCAAGCTGGAGCGCACCTTCCGCAAGGTGTTCCAGATGACCCCGCAGCAGGTCCTGACCCGCCTGCGCATCCAGATGGCGGTGCACCTGCTGCATGGCCCGGACAGCATCGCCAGCATCGGCCAGGCCTGCGGCTTCACCGACCAGAGTGCCTTCACCCGCAAGTTCAAGGCCGAAGTCGGGCTGTCGCCCCGGGCCTACCGCGCCCAGATCGGCGAGCGCGCCGCCGCCTGAGGCGGGGAGGGGCTTCCGGCCTATGCCGCCGCGCGGCCGACAGGGTATGGTGTCGCACTTGTTGCCCGCCAATCGATTCCGATGCCCGCATCCCAGACTCCGGCTCCCGCCACTCCGCCCGCCGCTGCCCGCCTCGGGCACGCGCTGAAGCCCCGCCAGTTGATCATGATGGGGCTGGGCAGCGCGATCGGCGCCGGCCTGTTCCTCGGCTCCGGTGTGGGTGTCCAGGCCGCCGGCCCGGCGGTCCTGTTGTCGTATCTCGTCGCCGGCGCGCTGGTGATCATCGTGATGAACGCGCTGGGCGAAATGGCCGCGGCCAAGCCGACCAGCGGTGCGTTCTCGGTGTATGCCGCCGACGCGATGGGGGCCACCGCCGGCGCAACGGTGGGTTGGCTGTGGTGGGTGCAGCTGGTGATCGTGATCGCCGCCGAGGCGGTCGGTGCGGCCGGCCTGCTCGCCACGGTATGGCCGGCGATTCCGGTCCCGATGGCGGCGCTGGCCTTCATGCTGTTCTTCACCGCGATCAACCTGCTCGGAGTGAAGAACTTCGGCGAGTTCGAATTCTGGTTTGCGATCCTCAAGGTCGCCGCGATCGTCGGCTTCATCCTGATCGGCGTGGCGCTGCTGATGGGCTGGCTGCCGGACGTGGCCTCGCCGGGCCTGCGCAACTTCACGGAGCACGGCGGCTTCATGCCCACGGGGCTGGCCGGCATCGGCGCGGCCCTGCTGGTGGTGATATTCGCCTTTGGCGGCACCGAGATCGTGGCGGTGGCCGCGGCCGAGACCGAGGATCCCGAGCGCAGCATCGCCCGGGCGATCCGCACCGTGGCCTGGCGCATCCTGGTGTTCTACATCGGCTCGTTGAGCGTGATCATCGCGGTGGTGCCGTGGACCAGCGAGGCGCTGAAGTCGCCGTTCGCGGCGGTGCTGGAAGCGGCCAAGATTCCGGGCGCGGCGACGGCGATCACGCTGATCGCGGTGATCGCGCTGTTGTCGGCGTTGAACGCCAATCTCTACGGTGCGTCGCGGATGATGTATTCGCTGGCGCAGCGTCGCGAGGCGCCGGCGGTGCTGGGCTGGGCCGACCCGCGCCAGGTGCCGATCATCGCGGTGCTGGCCAGTGTGCTGTTCGGTTTCGCGGCGACGGTGATGGAGCTGCTGTTCCCGGACAAGGTGCTGCCGGTGCTGCTCAATATCGTGGGTTCGACGTGTCTGCTGGTGTGGACGATTTCGCTGTTGTCCCAGTTGATCCTGCGCCATCGTGCGAACCGCGATGGGACGCGTCTGCCGTTCCGGATGGCAGGGTATCCGTATCTGACGGTGTTCGGGTTGGGGGTGCTGGCGCTGATCTTCGGTCTGTTGCTGTCCGAGGCGCACACGCGGGTGCAGTTCCTGTCGATGGCGGCGCTGACGGTGGTGATTGCGGCGAGCAGTGAGATTTCGCGTCGGGTGCGTGCTGGTCGGGGCAGCTGACGGCCGACAGCCAACGGCCAAAAGCCAACAGCCAACAGCCAACAGCCAACAGCCAACAGCCAACAGCCAACAGCCAACAGCCAACAGCCAACAGCCGCAGGTTTAAGCCTCCGCTCGCTTGGGCGGGCACGGGTGGGTTGTCGGGACCCGCTGCAAGTACGTCCATGTAAGCTCGTATGCCGCCATCCATGGCGGCATACGGTCCCGCCAACCCACCCGTGCCCACCCTTTGACAGGGGGCTGGTGGGCAAGGGAAAGCCCAACGCAGAACGCAGCCAAGCTGGCGCTGCGCTGCTCGCTTCTCGAATCTGGATACTCAGCGCTCAGCGCTCAATGCACGATGCACGACGCACGACGCACGACGCACGATGCTCAGTGCTCAACGCCAACGCCAACGCCAACGTCGATGCAGATGCTGATGCTGATGCCTAGGTGATTGACTGCAACGTGACGCGACGACTGCATGACGTACTGACGCTCGTCTCCGTCGCGCAGCATCTGCGTTTGTTTTCTCATAGGCGCCCGACCCACTGTCGAGGGGCGGGGGTGTGTGGGTTGGCGGGACCATGAGCGCCATGGATGGCGCGACATGAGCCTCCATGGATGGATTCACGGCGTGTCCCGCGAACCCACACACCCCCGCCCAGCCTGCAGAATCTGAGGGCCGCTCTCCTTCAAAAGCGCGCGGGAACCGGGAGTCGGGAGGCGGGGAGTCGGCAGCAGCCCATAACAAAAACGGCCCGCTTGCGCGGGCCGTCTGCTGTTGCCTCAGGGCAGGAGGGCTTAGACCTCCACGCCCTCGTCTTCCTTGTACGCATCGACCGGGATGCAGGCGCACATCACGTTCTTGTCGCCGTAGACGTTGTCCACGCGCGCCACCGGCGGCCAGTACTTCTGCTGGCGCAGGCTGGCCAGCGGGAAGGCCGCCAGCTCGCGCGGGTAGGCGTGGGCCCACTCGCTGGCCGAGACCGCCGTGGCGGTGTGCGGGGCGTGCTTGAGCGGGTTGTCCTCGCGATCCAGGCGGCCGTCTTCGATCGCGGCGATTTCCTCGCGGATCTGGATCATCGCGTTGATGAAGCGATCCAGCTCGTGCAGCGATTCGCTTTCGGTCGGTTCCACCATCAGCGTGCCGGCGACCGGGAAGCTCAGGGTCGGAGCGTGGAAGCCGAAGTCGATCAGGCGCTTGGCCACGTCCTCGGCGCCGATGCCGGAGGTCTTCTCCAGCGGACGCACGTCCAGGATGCACTCGTGTGCCACCAGCCCGTTGCGGCCGGTGTACAGGGTCTTGAAGTGCGGGGCCAGGCGCTTGGCGATGTAGTTGGCGTTGAGCAGGGCGACCTGAGTCGCCTTGCGCAGGCCGGCGGTGCCCATCAGCGTGATGTACATCCAGCTGATCGGCAGGATCGAGGCGCTGCCGAAGCTGGCCGCGCTGACCATGCCGACATCGCCTTCGCCGCCCAGCACCTTCGGCAGGAACGGGGCGAGGTGCGACTTGACCGCACACGGGCCGACGCCCGGGCCGCCGCCGCCGTGCGGGATGCAGAAGGTCTTGTGCAGGTTCAGGTGCGACACGTCCGAGCCCCACTTGCCGGGCTTGGCTACGCCGACCAGGGCGTTCATGTTGGCGCCGTCGGTGTACACCTGGCCGCCGTGCTTGTGCACGATCTCGCAGATGTCCACCACCTCTTCCTCGAACACGCCATGCGTGGACGGGTAGGTGATCATCAGCGCGGCCAGGCGGTCGCTGTACTTCTCCGCATTGATGCGGATGTCGTCCAGGTCGACGTTGCCGTTGGCATCGGTCTTGGTCACCACGACCTTCATGCCGCACATCTGCGCCGAGGCCGGGTTGGTGCCGTGCGCCGAATCCGGGATCAGGCAGACGTCGCGGTGGCCTTCGCCGCGCGAGCGGTGGTAGGCGCGGATCGCCAGCAGGCCGGCGTATTCGCCCTGCGCACCGGAGTTCGGCTGCAGGCTGACCGCGTCGTAGCCGGTGCACTCGACCAGCATCGCTTCGAGGCCGTCGATCAGTTCCTTGTAGCCGGTGGCCTGGTCGGCCGGGGCCAGCGGATGGATGTTGGCGAACTCCGGCCAGGTCACCGGGATCATTTCGGCGGTGGCGTTGAGCTTCATGGTGCAGCTGCCCAGCGGGATCATGGTGCGATCCATGGCCAGGTCCTTGTCCGCCAGCGAACGCAGGTAACGCAGCAGTTCGTGTTCGCTGTGGTGGGTGTTGAACACCGGGTGGGTCAGGAAGGCGCTGGTGCGCACCAGATCGGCCGGCAACGCATCGGCGGTGGCCGCATCCAGTGCGTCCACGTCGACGGTCGCACCGAACAGCTGGCCGAGCGCGACGATGTCGGCGCGGGTGGCGGTTTCATCCAGGCTGATGCCGACCGCGTCGCTGTCGATCGCACGCAGGTTGATGCGCGCCGCGGCGGCCTTGGCGTGGATCGCCTTGGCGTCGATGTCCTTGACGTGCAGGGTGTCGAAGAAGTGCTCGCCCACGTTGACGCCGGCGCTGCGCAGGGCAGCGGCCAGGATCGCGGCCAGGCGGTGGGTGCGGCGGGCGATGCGGGTCAGGCCTTCCGGACCGTGGTACACGGCATACATCGAGGCCATCACCGCCAGCAGCACCTGGGCGGTACAGATGTTGGAGGTCGCCTTCTCGCGGCGGATGTGCTGCTCGCGGGTCTGCAGGGTCAGGCGGTAGGCGGCATTGCCCTGCGCATCGACCGAGACGCCGATCAGGCGGCCCGGCATCGAGCGCTTGTACGCATCGCGGCAGGCCATGAAGGCGGCGTGCGGGCCGCCGAAGCCGAACGGCACGCCGAACCGCTGCGAGTTGCCGACCACGATGTCCGCGCCCCATTCGCCGGGGGCGGCGATCAGGGTCAACGCCAGCAGGTCGGTCGCCACCGCGACCAGGCCGCCGCGCGCGTGCACGGCATCGGCCAGCGCCTTGTAGTCGCCGATATGGCCGAAGGTATCCGGGTACTGCAGCAGCACGCCGTAGGCTTCGGCGTCCATCGCCTCGGCCGGGGTGCCCACGCGCAGCACGATGCCCATCGGCTCGGCGCGGGTGCGCAGCAGTTCCAGCGTCTGCGGGTGCACCGCGTCGTGCACGAAGAAGGTGTCCGACTTCGACTTGGCCGAGCGCTTGGCCAGCGTCATCGCTTCAGCGGCGGCGGTGGCTTCATCCAGCAGCGAGGCGTTGGCGATCTCCATGCCGGTCAGGTCGGCGCACAGGGTCTGGAAGTTGATCAGCGCTTCCATGCGGCCCTGCGAGATCTCGGCCTGGTACGGGGTGTAGGCGGTGTACCACGCCGGGTTTTCCAGCACGTTGCGCAGGATGACGTTCGGGGTAAGCGTGCCGTAGTAGCCCTGGCCGATGAAGGTGCGGAAGACCTGGTTCTTGTCGGCGATGGCGCGGATCTTGGCCAGTGCCTGCACTTCGGTCAGCGACTCGGGCAGGTCCAGCGGTGCCGGCGACTTGATCCCGGCCGGGACGATCGCATCGGTCAGCGCGTCCAGCGAGGCGTGGCCGACCACGTCGAGCATCTGCGCGATTTCGGCGTCGTTGGGGCCGATGTGGCGTTCGACGAACGCGTGGCTGTGTTCAAGCTCGCGCAGGGAGGGGGTGTTCTGGGACATGGCTGGCATCTCGGAGAGTGGGCACGCACGTTCGGAAGGCGGTCGGGCCAGGGCGCGTCGCGGGCGACAGCGATCCACCGGACCTTGCGGTCTTCCTGGGTGCCCCTCTGTCCTTTTGCCTGAGAGTTTAAAAGCGCGCATCTGCGTGCTTCGTGCCCCTTCGGCGCCGGCATTCGCCGGTCTCTCCAGAGTTTTGATGCGGGTGGTATCGGGCCTGAGCGATTACGGGCGTTGCGCCTTCGGCAGCGGGTGTCCGCTTCTCCCACCATGTAGCCCGGCGATTATAGCCCAGCGCTTTCGGCCGCTGGGCCTTTCCAGCACATGAATACGGGGCCATCCGAACCCCGGAAACGTGCCCCCGGGCATGGTGCCGGGCGCGGCAAAGGCCTATGATCGCTGGATCCTCGTATTCATCTGGCGCCGCCCGTACCGGGCTGGCGCCCGCCGCGCATTGCGCACGGCCGCTGACGGAAGCCCGCATGACGCCCGCCTCACCCTCGACCCGCCGTCTGGCCCTGCTGCTTGCAGGCCTGGCGATGTTCGGTCCGTTCTCGATCGACACCATTTTCCCGGCCTTCCTGCTGCTGGGCGACCGCATGCAGGTGGACCAGGTCGCGGTGCAGCAGACCATCAGCGTGTACCTGCTGTTCTACGGCCTGATGAGCCTGGCGCACGGCCCGCTCTCGGATGCGTTCGGCCGCCGGCGGGTGATCATCGGCGGGCTGGTGCTGTTCATCGGCGCCTCGATTGGTTGTGCGCTGTCGCGCGACATGACCACGCTGCTGGTGTTCCGCGCGCTGCAGGGCGTGACCGCCGGTGTCGGCGTGATCGTGGGCCGCGCGGTGATCCGTGATCTGTACCACGGTGCCGATGCGCAGCGGTTGATGAGCCAGGTCTCGATGATCTTCGGTGTCGCGCCGGCGATCGCGCCGATCATCGGTGGCTGGATCCTGCTGGGCGGCGGCGACTGGCCGTTGATCTTCTGGTTCCTGGTGCTGTTCGGCGTGGTGCTGCTGCTGGCCACCAGCAAGTGGCTGCCCGAAACCCACCCGGTGGAAGCACGCACGCCGCTGTCGATGCGCGAACTGCTGCGCAGCTACGCGCGCATGGGATCCAACCCGCGCCTGCTGCGCCTGGCCGCGGCCGGTGCGTTCAATTTCTCCGGCATCTTCCTGTACATCGCCTCGGCGCCGGTGTTCGTGATGCAGCACCTGCAACTGGGCGAGGGCGGCTTTGCGTGGCTGTTCATTCCGACCATCGGCGGCATGACCGTGGGCTCGTTCCTGTCCGGTCGCATGGCCGGGCGGATCGTGCCGCAGCGGCAGATCGCGATCGGCTTCGCGCTGTGCGCGGTCTCGGCGCTGCTGAACTTCGGCTACGTGGTGTCGGTGCCGCAGATCGCATTGCCGTGGGCGGTGATGCCGATCTTCCTGGGCGGTGTCGGCATGGCGCTGATCTTCCCGATCCTGGCGCTGGCCGTGCTGGACATGTATCCGCATCAGCGCGGCCTGGCCTCGTCCATGCAGATGTTCATCCAGCTGATGATCAACACGGTGGTGGCCGGCGTGGTCTCGCCGATGCTCAGCAGCAACCCCCTGCATCTGGCCCTGGGCTACGCGGCGTTCTTCGCCATCGGTGGCAGCTTCTGGTACTGGGAGCGGCACGCCGAGCGCCGCCGTGAAGTACTGACGCCCATCGAGTGACCCCCCTGCCGCACAGGCCCGCCAGGGGCCGTGCGGTATCCTTGGCGCTTTGACGCAGTCCGGATTTTCCCATGTCGACCACCTCCAAACTGCGCCGCGACATCCGCCGGCGCCGCGAAACCCAGGCCGCCAACCGCGAGCAGGCCACCGCCACGCCGGTTGAGCCGCATGCCGAACTGCGGGACCAGCAGCGCACGCTGCTGGCCGGCATCGTCCGCCGGGACGGCGAGTGGGTGCTGGGCATGGATGGTCGCATCGCCGGCCAGACGCCGAGCGCGGCGCGGGTGCTGGCCCTGATCATGCAGGCCGCCGAACTGCACGAACGCCAGGGAACGCCGGTGCGCCTGGTGTATTCGGATGCACTGAAGGACGCCGCGCATGCCGAGGCGAAAGCGGACGGCATGGATTTCGAGCAGTTCAAGGTCGAGCTGGCGGCAGCCCTGAAACCGAAGTCATAACGCCGCGCCCTGCGCGGATGCGTTGGGTGGCCGTGCCCGTCCCCCGGCTGCAGTCCCCGATGTGCGCATAAAAAAACCGGCCTTGCGGCCGGTTTTTCGTTTTACCGCTGTCGCCGGGCGGGCCCCGGCGGCAGCCGTTACGGTGCCTTGGGGGCCACCGGTGCAGCCGCGGCCGTCGGAGCCTGCCAGCCACACATCTGGCCCTGGTTCTGCTGCTTGAGCCACTCGTTGACCGGGGTGAAGTACTCGATCATCGGGCCGGCATCGAGCTTGTCGCCGCCGGTGATTTCCTTCAGCGTGGCCTGCCACGGCTGGCTGGCGCCCTTGCTCAGCATCGCCCAGAACTTCTGGCCGGCTTCCTTGTTGCCGTAGAAGCTGCACTGGTGCAGCGGGCCCTTGTAGCCGGACGCATCGCACAGGCCCTTGTAGAACTGGAACTGCAGGATGCGCGCCAGGAAGTAGCGGGTGTAGGGGGTGTTGCCCGGCACGTGGTACTTGGCACCCGCGTCGAAGAATTCCTCACCGCGCGCGCTGGCCGGGGCCACGCCCTGGTACTTGGCCTTCAGGTCCCACCAGGCCTGGTTGTAGTGGTCCGGGGTGATCGAACCGTCGAACACGCCCCAGCGCCAGCGGTCGATCATCAGGCCGAACGGCAGGAACGACACACCGCTCAGGGCCATGCGCATCTGCGCGTTGATGGTGGCTTCGCGGCTTTCCTGCGGCGTGTCGACCAGGCCGATCGAGTTGAGGTACTGCGGCGTCATCGCGAGCACGATGGTGTCGCCGATCGCTTCGTGGAAGCCGTCGTTGGCGCCGCCCTGGAACAACGGCGGCAGCGGGTTGTAGGCCAGGTCGTAATAGATATGGCCCAGCTCGTGGTAGATCGTGGTGAAGTTCTCTTCGTTGGGCTTGATGCACATCTTGGTGCGCACGTCGCCGTCCATGTTCATGTCCCACGCGCTGGCGTGGCAGACCACATCACGGTCCAGCGGCTTGATGAACTGGGTCTTGTCCCAGTACGACTTCGGCAGGGCCGGCATGCCGAGCGAGACGTAGAAGTCCTGCGCGCGCTCGGTCATCTGCTTGGCGGTGCGCAGTTCGGCCTCACGCTGCGCCTTGTACAGCGCCTCCACGTTCGCGCCGCTGCCGGCCTTGGCCAACGCGCCGCTGAGGTTGGTCTGGTACTGCTTTTCCAGTGCGGCGGTGATGTCCAGGTTGCCGGCGCCGGGGTACGGTTCCAGCTGGTCCCACAGGTTGGACCAGTCCTGCTGCCACATGTTGCCGGTCAGGTGCGCGGCGATCAGGCCGCCGTTGACCTCGGCTTTGTCCTTGCCGTAGGTGGCGTCGAGCTTGGTACGTGCATAGCAGTGCAGCTGCTCGTACATCGGCTTGACCTGGTCCCACAGGCGGTCGGTTTCCGGTCCGATCTGGTCGGCGGGCATGTCGTAGCCGCTGCGCCACATCTGGCCGGCGTCGGCGAAGCCCATTTCCTTGGCCCCTTCATTGACCAGGCTGACGAAGCGTTCGTAATCGGCGCGCATCGGCTTGGTGGTGCCGTGCCAGCCCTGCCAGGCGTCGAGCTGCGCGTCGTAGTCGCGGCTGCGGGCGAGCACCTGTTCCAGATCGCCGAGCTGGCGACAGGTCTGCGGGTTGGCTTCGTCGGTGCAGTACTTGCCGGAGCCGTAGGCGCCTTCCATGCGGCTGGCGATGCGGGTCAGCTCGGAGAGCTTGGCCGGGTCGCGCGGGGCGGGCATGGAGGTCATCAGCTTGAGCAGGTGGATCTGGCGCTTGGTGTCTTCGCTCATGGGCTGGCCGTCGTACTGGCCGGCCTGGGTGATCCAGCCGTTGAGGACGGTGAGCCAGCGTTCGTTGGCCTTGGCCGCGACGCGCTCGGAATCGTCATTGATGTAGGTGGAGGACAGCCACTGCGCCGAGGTCATTTCCGGGTACATGGCCTTGTACTCGGCGTTGACGCGGGCGATGAACTGGTCCGCGGTTTCCTTGGACTGGGTGGCGCCCGCAGCCGGTGCATCGGCGGGGGACGGTTCCTTCTGGCAGGCCGCCAGCGTCAGTGCGGCAGCACTGACTGCCAGGGCCAGCAGGAGCGGGCGGTGGTTCACGGGCACATCCTTGGGTGGTGACAGACCGGCGAAGGCTAGTGAAGCGCCGGGCGCACCGCAAGGGGCAGGGCAGCAGGGTTCGGTTCAATCGTCAACGTCAACGTCAACGGCGAGGAGTCATTGCATCGTGGTTTGGGTCGGTGCGGGTGGGTTGTCGGGACCCGCCGTGAACCCGTCCATGGGGGCTCGATATGCGCCATCCATGGCGCATAACGGTCCCGCCAACCCACCCACACCGCCCCGTCGACAGTGGGTCGGTGCTCATGGGAACAACAACGGCGCTCAGAGCGAAGGTTGGCTGTCTCAGCGAATGTTCTGCCTTTGCCTGCCTCGACCCAAACGGAAGACCGAAAAGCTGGGCAGCTCTTCGCTGAAGGCACCGGACCCTATGCGCCGAACGGATCAAACCTCGCACGACGCAAACAGATCCCGGTCACGTTCATACACCGACGTCTTGACCTGCATCAGTCCGAGTACCGACGGGAACAGATTGTCGTGATCGGTGTACTTGCCCGCGCGCTCCCGCACGCAGGCCAGGTTGAGCCCACGGTTGGCGGCGAAGGACGGGGAGAACCACATCGTCATCGGCACGCGGGTCTGTTCCTGCGGCGCGATCGCGTACGGAACGCCATGCAGGTACAGACCCTTCTCGCCCAGCGATTCGCCGTGATCGGAGAGGTAGATCATCGCGGTGTCGTAGTCGTCCATGCCCTTGAGGGTGCCGATCGTGCGCGAGAGCAGGTGATCGGTGTACAGCAGCGCGTTGTCGTAACTGTTGGTGATCTGCGCGCGGCTGCACTTGCCGAGGTCCGGTGTATCGCAGGTGGGGGTGAAGCGGCGGAAGCGTGCCGGATAGCGTTCGAAGTAGCTCGGCCCGTGGTTGCCCAGCTGATGCAGCACCACCACGCGGTCGCCGGGTCTGGCGCGGACCTGGGCGGCGAGGTCGTCGATCAGGATTTCATCCATGCAGCGCCCGTTGGTGCACAGGGTCGGGTGCTTGGCATCGTCCAGTGCCTGCATCTCCAGGCCCTCGCAGACGCCCTTGCAACCGGACTGGTTGTCGCGCCACAACGTGGCGATGCCGGCGTGGTCCAGTACGTGCAACAGCGACTGGTGCGCGCGGATCTTCTTCTCGTCGTAGTCGTGGCGACCGTAGGGCGAGAACAGGCAGGGCAGCGAGACTTCGGTGCTGGTGCCGCACGAATGCATGTCGGGGAAGTTGATCACCCCGGCCTGGGCCAGTTCCGGCGTGGTCTGCCTGGTGTAGCCGTTGAGCCCCCAGTTCTGCGCGCGCGCGGTTTCACCCATGACGATCACCAGCAGGCGCGGGCGGCTGCCGGCGGCATGCGGGGTCGCCTTGGCATCCATGCCGATCGGCAGCTTGGGGGCGCGCTGGATCGGATTGTCACCGCGCAGTGCCTTGGGCAGGCCGAGCAGGACGTTGCCGGGCGTGGCCAGGTAGCGCACTTCGCGTTGGTTGCGCATCAGCGACGACATTTCCTGGAAGGACAGCATCGCCCCGCCGAAGGCGATCAACGCCGAGAGCAGCAGAAAACCGATACGCCACAGCAGCGCCGCGCCCAGCGTGCGCCGGCGCAGCTGCACGCGCCACAGCAGCAGCATGGGTGCGAAGGCCAACAGCAGCAACGGCAGGATCAGGGTGGGCGTGATCAATTCCCGGCTTTCCTTGTGATCGGTCGCCAGCACGTTGCGCAGCATGTCCGCATCCAGATAGATGTGGTAACTGCCCATGTAGTGCGCAGCCAGTGCGGTGCAGATCAGCAGCACGCTGAGGACCACTTTGGCATTCCAGCGCCAGACCAGCAGCCCCATCAGCAGGCTGTGCGCGCCGACCAGGAACAGGAACAGCGAGAGTGCGAATCCAATGCTGCCCGGGTGGGTCGCCATCGCGCTGTGCCAGAACAAGCCGTTGCAGGCGACCGCGAAGAACACGCTGGTGAGCAGGATCAGGGTCTCGGTGGTGCACTGCGGGCGCCAGGCGCGCAGGGTGGCCAGCGCCGGGAAGCGTGTAGCACGCGGGAGGGCGGCGCTCATGCCACGTCTCCCTGCGCACTGACGGGCGCCGCGCTGCGTTCGAGCACGCGGATGCGTTCCACCAGCAGGTACAGGGCCAGCGACACCCCCCAGCAGGTGGCCAGCGTCCACAGATCATGCGAGAGGAAATGCGCGCCACGCAGCTGCTGCGAGATCCCGAACACGCCGCCGGCCAGCAGGCCGACCGCGAGGCCGCGCCAGCGCCAGGCGGGGCGCACCATCAGGGCGAAGAAGTACAGGCTGATCCATGCAAAGCCTGCGCTGGAGTGCCCGCCCGGGAAGCACACCCCGCGCGGCATGCCCGGTGGGCGGGTGGCGAATAGGCCGATGAACGCGCGGGTGCCGCCGTAGCGGGTCAGATCCCACGGGCAGTCCATGTTGGTGAATGACTTGAGCAGCGAGACCAGACCGGTGCCCAGCGCGACCGCCAGCACCAGGTACAGCAGCGGCCAGCGCCACCCGGCCGCACGCTCGCTGCGCCACGCGTGGAAGCACAGCACGATCGCCACGAGCGCCGCCACACTGCTGGCCCATTTGCCGGCCTGATGGATCAGATGCGTGGTGAGCCAGGCGTTCTGCAGCGCCCACTGCTGGCCTTCCAGGCGATACCACTGGTCGGCCAGCCACTGGTCGCCCCCGGCGCCCATCAGCACCGCACTGGCGAGCAGGGTCAACGCCAGCGGAGCCCAGAGGTGGTTGCGGAGGAAACCCGGCGTGGCCGTGGCAACGGGCGCGGAGGAAAGAGCAACGGTGGACGCTGGGAACATGGACAAAGGGGCCGGCGGAGATTCCGGCGCCATGGTCGTCAGCGGGGTGTCGGAGAGCGGTCGGAGCGATGTTGGCCGCCGGTTAAGCGCGACCGGCCGTTCAGTCTTCCTCGTCCTGCGCGGTGTCGGTCGCGGTCACCGCCGCGTGGCAGTCGGCCTGCCACGCGGTGCCCGGGAACAGCAGCCAGCGGTTGCGGTTCGCGCTGCCGATCTCGATCACGGCCGCGGGGTCCACGCAGGGACTGATCGCTTCATCCAGCACCAGCAGCCAGCGCTGCGCGGGCGCCTGCGCCAGCCACGGGCCGGCGGCCTGCCATTGCTGCTCCCACGGTGTCTTGAAACCGAAGTCGGTGACGGGGCGGTCGGCCTGCAGCAGGTTCTGCTCGCGCCAGGCGACCACGCCCAGTTCGGCCTGCGGGCCGATCCGCGCGCCCACCTGCCGCATCACGGCGGAGGCGGAGCTGTACGGATCCAGCGTGGGCATCAGCACCCAGCCATACAGATTCCAGAGCAGGCATGACGTCGCCACCACCAGCGCGCCGACACGGCGTGGCCGCCACCACAGTGCCAAGGCCAGCAGCAGCACGCCGAAGGCGAGCAGCCAGCCGCCGAGCACCGGCAGCAGGCTGTCGGGCATGGCGCGCCGTGCCAGTTGCGCATGCGCCCACGCACTGCCGTTCCAGAGCTGCAGGCCGATGTACAACCCGGCCGCGCCAAGCAGAACGACATAGGCCCACAGCAGCCAACGCAGCCCGGCACGACGCAGCAGCCCGGGCAGCAGGGGCGCGGCGGCCACGCACAGCGCGGGCAGCATCGGGAAGATGTAGACCTCGCGCTTGCCAGGGCTGGCGCTGAAGAAGGCCAGCACCAGCAGGGCCCAGCCCAGCAGCAGCCACCAGCGCCCGTCCAGGCGCTTGAGTCGCCGCCACAATGCCGGCATCAGCGCGGGCAGCAGCAGGCTGCCGGGCAGCCACAAGGTCGCCATCACCTGCAGGTAGTACCAGGCCGGCTTTACGTGGTGCCAGGCGTTGGCGTAGCGGGTGCCGGTCTGTTTGAACAGCAGTTCACGCGCATACGCGTGCAGGGCCGGATCGGGCGAGTGCAGCAGTGCCACCCCCAACGGCGCCAGCCAGACCGCGGTGCCGAGCAGGAACGCCGGCAGCAGCCACCACAGATCGCGCGCGGCGCCCGGCGGCAGCGCCGTGGCACGGGTGCGCCAGCGCCAGAGGGCAAACGGCACCAGCACCAGCAGAGGCAGGAAGCCGACGCCCTTGGTCACCGTGCCGAGACCGGCCGCGAAGCCGGCCAGCCACAGCGCCGGCCGGTTGCGACCCTCCAGCAGGTGGCGCAGCAGCCCCCACAGCGACAGGGTGGTCATCGCCACCAGCACCATGTCGATCTGGGCCCGTTTGGCCATCAGGCCGAACTGCAGGCAGCTGAACAAGGCGAGCATCGCCCACCCGCCGACGCGCCGGCTCCACAGCCGCCGACCCAGATCCCAGGTCAGCCACAGGGTCAGCAGGGCAGCCAGCAGCGAGGGCACCAGGAAGGCAAGGGACCAGCCGCCGAACAACTGGTGGCTGGCCGCCTGCATCCACATGAAAACAGGGGGTTTTTCCGCATACAGTTCGCTGCCGCGGTGGGGCAGCAGCCACTGGCCGGAGTCGACCATGGCACGGGCCGCCAGCACGAAACGCGGCTCATCCGGCGGCGAGGGCTGGCGCAGGCCGATGCCGGCCGCCAGCGCCACCAGCAGGGCAAGGCAGACCAGCACACGCGGCCAGCGCCGCAGGAAGAAGGATTCGGTCACGCCCAGGCTCATCGGCAAAACAGCCACTGTCTCCCCGACAGCGTAGGAAAAGCGTCGTAACCACCCCATTGCGACCGGATTCCGACACGGTTCCCGCTACCATGCGCCCAACCGGTCAAGAGAGTCTCCCATGCGGCTGCTGGTCATTGAAGACAACCGTCAGCTGGTTGCCAATCTTTTCGATTACTTCGAATCCCGGGGCCATGTGCTCGATGTCGCGCCCGACGGCGTGACCGGGCTGCATCTGGCCGTGTCGCAGCCCTATGACGCGCTGATCCTGGACTGGATGCTGCCGCGCATGGAAGGCCCGGAAGTGCTGCGACGGCTGCGCGCCGACCACGGTTCCGAAGTGCCGGTGATCATGCTGACCGCCCGCGACGAGCTGCCGGACAAGATCGCCGGTTTCCGCGCAGGCGCCGATGATTACCTGACCAAGCCGTTCGCGCTGCCGGAGCTGGAAGTGCGCCTGGAAGCATTGATGGTGCGTGCCAAAGGGCGCAACCCGCGCAAGCTGCTGGAGGTGGCCGACCTCAGGCTGGATCTGGCCACGCTGGAGGCGCAGCGCGACGGCAAGCCGCTGCACCTGTATCCGGCCTGCCGCAAACTGCTGGAAGTGCTGATGCGTGCCAGCCCGGGGGCGGTCACCCGCCAGCAGCTGGAGTTCGCGCTGTGGGGCGACGAGCTGCCCGACGGCGACCTGCTGCGCTCGCATGTCTACGAGCTGCGCCGCAGCGTGGATGGCCCGTTCCAGCAGAAGCTGATCCATACCCTGCCGCGGGTGGGGTACCGCCTGGGCGTGTCGGCTGCGGACAGTTCCGATGCAGTGGCATAAGCGCGTGGCCAAGCCAGCGCCGATGCACCGGCGCATGGTGTGGTGGCTGCTGGGCTATCTGGCGCTGATCTCGCTGGCGGTGTTCAGCGTGGGCAACTATGTGCATGAACACGCCGAGCACTCGGCATGGCGCGCGCTGCTCAATTCCGAGCTGGACAGCATCGTCAACCACATCGAACACGAGCCGCACTACCGCTGGCAGGATTCGGACACCCTGCGGCTGTTCCATATCAACGGCAGCCCTGCGGTGCCGGAGAGCCTGCGCACGCTGCACCCGGGCCTGCACGACGGGGTGATGGTCAATGACCGCCAGAGTGCGGTGATGATCCGCGAGACCCCGCAGCTGGGGCGGCTGGCGCTGGTGCTGGACATCAACGATTTCCATGAGCTGGAACAGTTCGCCACGCGCTGGGTGTTGCTGGCCGGCGTGCTGATGATCATCGTCACGGTGCTGATGGCGTCCTTCGGCGTCGGCCGGTTGGTGCGCCCGCTGAGCTCGCTGGCCAGGCGCATCGATGAGCTGCACCCGGGTGTTCCCGGGCAGCGGGTGGAGGTGGACCCGCGTGCCAGCTCGGAGCTGTACGTCATCGCCAATGCGCTCAATGACTACCTGGCGCGCAACGAACAGTTCGTCGAGCGCGAGCGCGTCTTCATCAGCACGGCCAGCCATGAGCTGCGTACGCCGATCGCGGTGATCACCGGGGCCTCGGAGCTGGCACTCGGCCAGCCTGACATCCCGGAGCGTGCACGACAGCAGATGCAGCGCGTGCATCGCACGGCCCAGGGCGTGGAGCAGCTGATCCAGCTGCTGCTGGTGCTCGCGCGCGATCCTGCGCGGTTGGCCGCACTGGGCGAACGCATTCCCTTGGACCTGCTGGTACCGGACATCATTGAAGACCATCGTCACCTGATGGGCGACAAGGACCTGCGCATCGAGATCGATGGCCTGGCGCGGGTGGACATCATCGCCCCGCTGGGCGTGGTGCAGGCAGCGATCGGCAACCTGCTGCGCAACGCGATCGAGAACAGTGGCCGCGGCACCATCCACATCCAGGTCTCCGACCAGGCGGTGGTGACCCTGCAGGATCCGGGGCTCGGCATGAGCCCGGAGGAGATCGCGGCGGTGCACGCGCGCATGGCGCGGGGCGACCGCAACGAACTGAGCGGGATCGGCCTGGAGCTGATCGCCCGGCTCTGCGAACACCTGGGCTGGGCGCTGCAGATCCAGCCCTGCGTGCCGCGCGGAACCTGCGTGATCCTCGATCTGGGTGCTTCGCTGCCGGAACGCAGTGACAGGGGCTCGCTGCCAGCGTCGTCACCGCCCTGATCGCTGCGCTGCAAAGTGTGGCCTCGTGAAGACAATGTTAAGCTCCGGAGGCGCCGCTCTATGCGGCGCTTTTTTTTATCCCTTCGATCGACAGAGGATGGCGTGATGCCGACCGAACCCAGTACTGCCCTGATCACCAATGACATCGTCGGCCTCGGCCTGATCGCCGCCACGCTCGCCGTGATTTTCTGGGCCGCCAGCGGCCCGACGCCGTTGCTCAAGAAGGTGTTTGCCTGGGTGCCGGCGCTGCTGCTGTGCTACTTCATCCCGGCCATCTACAACACCGCCGGCCTCATCGACGGCCATAACACCTCGCTCTACAACCCGATCGCCCGTGACGTGCTGCTGCCCGCCGCGCTGGTGCTGCTGACGCTCTCGATCGACCTGAAGGGCATCATGAAGCTCGGCCCGAAGCTGCTGGTGATGTTCTGCGCCGGCACGCTGGGCATCATCCTCGGCGCCATCGTGTCGTTCCAGGCGATGTCCTGGATCCACCCGGCCACCGTGGCCGGTGATACCTGGAAAGGCATGGCGGCCCTGGCCGGCAGCTGGATCGGCGGCGGCGCCAACATGGTGGCGATGCGTGAAGTGTTCGGCACCGATGCGACGACCTTCGGCCAGTTCGCCGTGGTCGATGTGGCCTGCGCGAGCCTGTGGATGGCGGTGCTGCTGTTCCTGGCCAACCGCGCCCAGCAGATCGATGCGCGCAACGGGGCCGATACCCGCGCCATCGATGAGATGAAGGCCCGGATTTCCGCTTACGAAGCGCAGAACGCGCGCATTCCCAGCCTCACCGACCTGATGGTGATCGTCGGTGTGGCACTGGGCGGTGTCGGCCTGGCGCATGCCATCGCGGCACCGCTGAGCGGCTGGTTCAAGGCCAACGTGAGCTGGGCCAGCCAGTTCAGCCTGGACAGCGCGTTCGTCTGGGTGGTGCTGTTGTCCACCGCGCTCGGCCTGGGCCTGAGCTTCACCCGCGCGCGGCGCCTGGAGTCGGCCGGTGCGTCGCGTCTTGGCACGCTGTTCCTGTATTTCCTGATCGCCTGCATCGGCATGCAGATGGATCTGCTCTCGCTGCTCGACCGTCCGTGGCTGTTCGCGCTCGGTGCGATCTGGATGCTCACGCACATCCTGGTGCTGTGGATCGCCGCCAAGCTGCTGCGCGCACCGCTGTTCTTCTTCGCGATCGGCTCGCAGGGCAACATCGGTGCAGCCGCATCGGCCCCGGTGGTCGCCGCGGCATTCCATCCGTCGCTGGCCCCGGTCGGCGTGCTGCTGGGCACCGTGGGCTATGCCACCGGGACCGGGCTGGCCTATGTGACCGGCCTGATCCTGAAGTGGATGGCCGGCGCGTAAGGCGGGATCGAGGCGTCACGACCCCACGGTCGTGGCGGGTCCCGGCCGCAGGGCGGCCCAACAAAAACGGCGGCGCTTTCGCGCCGCCGTTTTTTTGTAGCGGTGATCCCGATCAACGGTCGGGACCGTGCGGACGCTGCAGCCTCAGCAGCAACGTCCTCCGTTCTTGCCGCTGTAACGCGCCTCCTGGCGCTCGCGGAAGAACGTCTTGTAGTCCATCGGCACGCGGTCCGGATGCTTCTCCAGCACATGCCGGACGTAGTTGTCGTAGTCGGGAATGCCGCAGCACAGCCGCGCGGTCTGCACCAGGCGCCGCCAGATGCGGCGGTGGGCCTGGTACTGACCGGCGGGGACGAGTTCGGTACTCATCACAGGTCCGCCATCTGGTGCGGCTCAAGTGCCACGTACGGGGTTTCCCTGTCGGTCCGCTGCGGGGTGCGGCGGGCCATGAAGATGGTCTTGATCGCGTAGAACAGGATCGAGAACACCACGAACAGGAACAGCACGGTCAGGCCGGTGTTGACGTAGGCGTTGACCACGATCTGGTGCATCTGGCCGACGGTCTTGGCCGGCGCGGTCAGGGTGCCGGTGGCGATCGCGTCCTGGTACTTGTGTGCCTGGGCCAGGAAGCCCTGTGCCGGGTTGCTGTCGAAGATCTTGATCAGGCCCGCATAGGTGGTGCAGATCAGCAGCCACACCGCCGGCACGCCGGTCACCCAGGCGAAGCGGTCACGCTTCATCTTGAACAGCACCACGGTGCCGAGCATCAGTGCGATACCCGCCAGCATCTGGTTGGAGATGCCGAACAGCGGCCACAGGGTCTGGATACCACCGAAGGGATCGACCACGCCCGTATAGAGCAGGTAGCCCCACAGCGCCACGCAGCCGGCGGTGGCGATGATGTTGGCGGTCCACGATTCGGTCTTCTTCAGGGCCGGGATGAAGTTGCCCAGCAGGTCCTGCAGCATGAAGCGACCGGCACGCGTACCGGCATCGACCGCGGTGAGGATGAACAAGGCTTCGAACAGGATCGCGAAGTGGTACCAGAACGCCATCATCGCGTTGCTGCCGCTCGGGATCGCCTCGTGCAGGATCTGCGCGATGCCCACCGCCAGCGTCGGTGCGCCACCGGCACGGTGCAGGATGGTCGGCTCACCGATGGCCGCGGCCGTCGCCTCCAGCTGCTCGGGGGTGATGATGAAGCCCCACGTATTGCTGATGTAGGCCGCAGCGGAGACCGCATCCGGACCGATCACGGCGGCCGGCGCGTTCATGGCGAAGTAGATGCCCGGATCGATGATCGAGGCGGCCACCAGCGCCATCACCGCGACGAACGATTCCATCAGCATGCCGCCGTAGCCGATGTAGCGCATGTGGCGCTCATTGGCGAGCAGCTTGGGCGTGGTGCCCGAGGCGATCAGCGCATGGAAACCGGACACCGCGCCGCAGGCGATGGTGATGAACAGGAACGGGAACATCCCGCCTTTCCAGACCGGGCCGTCGCCACTGGCGGCGAACTGGGTCAGCGCCGGCATCTTCAGTTCCGGCATGACGATCAGGATGCCGATCGCCAGCGCCACGATGGTGCCGATCTTGAGGAAGGTGGACAGGTAATCGCGCGGCGCCAGCAGCAGCCACACCGGCAGCACCGAGGCGACGAAGCCGTAGCCGATCAGCATCCAGGTGATCTGGATGCCGGTGAAGGTGAAGGCCGGGCCCCAGACCGGATCGGCGGCGACCTTGCCACCGAACCAGATCGCGGCCAGCAGCAGGATCAGGCCGACCACGGAAATCTCACCGATCTTGCCCGGGCGGATGTAGCGCATGTACACGCCCATCAGGATCGCGATCGGCATGGTCGCGATGACCGTGAACATGCCCCAGGGGCTTTCGGCCAGCGCCTTGACCACCACCATCGCCAGCACCGCGAGGATGATGATCATGATCAGGAAGGCACCGAACAAGGCGATGGTGCCGGGCACCGGCCCCATTTCCTCGCGCACCAGATCGCCCAGCGAGCGACCGTTGCGACGGCTGGAGAGGAACAGGATCATGAAATCCTGCACCGCGCCGGCCACGACCACGCCCACCACCAGCCAGAGCAGGCCGGGCAGGTAGCCCATCTGCGCGGCCAGCACCGGCCCGACCAGCGGGCCCGCACCGGCGATGGCGGCGAAGTGGTGGCCGAACAGCACGTGCTTGTTGGTCGGGACGTAATCCAGGCCATCGTTGTTGATCACCGCGGGCGTGGCCCGGGTCGGATCGAGCTGCATCACCTTGTCGGCGATGAACAGGCTGTAGAAGCGATACGCGATGAGATAGATGGAGACCGCAGCGACGACGATCCACAGCGCATTGATGGGTTCACCCCGGCGCAGCGCGACGGTGCCTAGACAGAATGCGCCAAGCAGTGCGATGACTGCCCAACCCAGTTTCGAAAAACCTTTCATGAGATTGCGTCTCCCTGGAGATCGTCGTAAGAGTCCGCCTTGGCACTGACGGGGTCAATGCAATGGCGGGGGCTTGCCGCTAGTACTTTGGTCGTAGGGTGGGTGGGGAGCGTGCCCGTGCACGTCATCGGAACATCACGCTTGGAACAATCGGTTGCGGGCATGACGGTTGGCCGGCGGGGCCGGCGAGGCCATCTTGTCGATAGATCACCGACCCTGGAGTCACCATGAGCAGCCCAACCCCGGTGCGCGTGCTGCGCACCATCCGTGGCATGGCCACCTCCGATGGCGCCGGCGTCCGCCTGACGCGGGTCATCGGTGGGCCATCGCTGCCCGACCTGGATCCGTTCCTGCTGCTGGATGAATTCGGCACGGACCGTGCCGAGGACTACATCGCCGGCTTCCCCAGCCATCCGCACCGCGGGTTCGAGACCGTCACCTACATGCTCGACGGCCGGATGCGGCACAAGGACAACCACGGCAACGAGGGCCTGCTCACGCCGGGCAGCGTGCAGTGGATGACCGCCGGACGCGGCCTGATCCACTCGGAGATGCCCGAGCAGGAATCCGGCCAGATGCGCGGTTTCCAGCTGTGGGTGAACCTCCCGGCGCGCGACAAGATGACGGACCCGAAATACCAGGAGTTCGCGCCGGACCACATCCCGGTGACGGCGCCGGCCGAGGGCGTGCAGGTCAAGGTGATCGCCGGGCAGGTGGGTGACACCGTCGGGCCGATCGTGCAGCCGGCCACCGACCCGGTGTATCTGGACATCACCCTGGAGGCGCGCGCGGGCTGGAGCTACACGCTGCCTGATGGCCACAACGCGTTTGCCTACGTGTTCGAAGGGGGGCTGGAGATCGGCGAGGGCGACGATGCGCGCCCGGTGGCCAAGCAGGAAATGGCGGTGCTGGGCGGCGGTGAGCAGCTGACCCTGCGCGCGGGCGAAACCGGTGCGCGCCTGATCCTGGTGGCGGGCCGTCCGCTGCGCGAGCCGGTCATGCGGCACGGGCCGTTCGTGATGAACACCAAGCAGGAGCTGATGCAGGCCTTCGTGGATTTCCAGGAAGGCCGCTTCTGAGACACATGCGCACCGGTCGCAGGCCGGCAGCCGCATGACACCTGACAGGGTGGGAGGCGCCGACCAGCGGTCGGCGCTACCGTTGCTTCCGGGATGTGTGCGGTGCACCGTCCCGGCCTCTTCCTCAGCGCCCGGCGGCGACAGCCGAGGGCGTCAGGTTCATGCCCTGCGCCAGCGACTGCAGCGAACCCAGTTCGCTCCTGTCGCCCGCGTACAACGCAATCTGCGCGAAGCGGTTCCTGTCGAACTTCACCACGGTAATGCGGCGGGTGTCGTAGCCCGGCGGTTTCTGGCCGCCCAGGTCGGGCTGGTACCAGTACAGCGTTTCACCCGCGAAGCTGCCTTTTTCCTGGCGCAGCGCGCGGTTCAACGGCAGCTCGGGGTTGCGGGCACTCAGGGTGAGGCTGAGCACTTCACGCCCATCGGCGGTCCTGGCCTTGCACAGGATCAGGTCCCGCTGGGCCAGTTCCTGCCACTGCAAGCCGCTGCTGGCGGGCAGGGACGGACACTCGCTGGTTGACTGCGCCGCAACGGCGCCGGCAGACATCAGCAGACACACACACACGACAGCGCGCAGGACGTTCATGGTTCCCCCAGGGTCGATGATCGCGTCCGTCGCTGACAGGCATTCCGGCGGCCGTCGACAACCCAGGCCGTGGTGGCGCATTCCCCGCGCGCATACCGGATGACTCGCTGCCGTCAGTGTCGGACGAGTGATCCGGACCTTAACGGAATGTGACTCAGTGTACAAATAACGGTTTCAGGTGAACCTTTCCGCACCGCGGGCCGGGAAGCGCGAGGCCGCCCGGCCGGATCCTCAGCGGGGCGCCGCGCCCATCCATTTGTAGACGATGCCGCCGATCAGGCCGCCCAGCAGCGGCGCCAGCCAGAACAGCCAGAGCTGGCTCAGCGCACCGCTGCCGGCGAACAGGGCCACGGCGGTGGAGCGGGCCGGATTGACCGAGGTGTTGGTGACCGGAATGCTGATCAGGTGGATCAGGGTCAGGGCCAGCCCGATCGCGATCGGGGCAAAGCCCGCCGGTGCGTTGCCGTGGGTCGAGCCCATGATGACGATCAGGAAGAAGGCGGTCAGCACCACTTCGCACAGGAACGCGGCCGCGAAGCTGTAGCTTCCCGGTGAGAGTGCGCCATACCCGTTGCTGGCGAACGCGCCGGCTTGGCTGCCATCGATCTGGAAGCCGGGCGCGCCGGAGGCGATCTGCAGCAGGATGAAGCCCGCAAGCGCACCGCCGAGCACCTGCGCGACGATGTAGGGGAGCAGGTCACGGGCCGGGAAGCGGCCGCCGGCCCACAGGCCGACGCTGACCGCCGGATTGAAGTGCGCGCCGGAGACATGCCCGAACGCATAGGCGCCGGTCAGCACGGTCAGGCCGAAGGCCAGGGCGACGCCCACGAAACCGATCCCCAGCGGATTGCCATCGCCACCGAAGTTGGCGGCCAGTACCGCGCTGCCACACCCGCCCAACACCAGCCAGAACGTGCCCAGGAACTCGGCGGCCAGACGTTTGCCCATGCTCATCGACGTGCTCCACGTTATGCCCGGGGTGGGCAGGCGCAACGTAGCTGAATCCGGGTTCATCGGGGTGACGGTCGCGTCAAGACCCGACGAACGGTTGGCCGCCGGGTGTGCGGTTCAGTACGTGGGCAGCGGAATGAACTCTTTGTCGTCCCCCGGGATCGTGCCGAAGCGGCCGGATTCCCAGTCGTGCTTGGCCTGCTCGATCCGCTCGGTGGAGCTGGAGACGAAGTTCCACCAGAGATGGCGCGGGCCATCGAGCGGCTCGCCGCCCATCAGCATCGCCTTGATCGGGGTCTTGGCGCGCAGGCGGCCGCGGGCGCCGGGTTCGGGGATGATCAGGTGCTGGGCGGGAACGTCCACGCCGTCGAGCTGGGCCTGGCCTTCGAGGATGTACAGCGAACGCTCGGCGTGGCCGGTATCCAGGTCGATTTCCGCATCGGCATCGAGATCGATGGCGACGTTGAGGGTATCGGCGAACACCTTGACCGGGGATTCTTCGCCGTACGCGCGGCCGGCGATGACGCGCAGCCACGCACCGTTGCGGCGCTGCTGGGGCAGGGTGTCGGCGGCATGGTGGTAGAACGCGGGATCGGTCTCTTCGGCACTCTTCGGCAGCGCCAGCCAGGTCTGCATGCCGTGCAGCGGATGGTCGTGTTCGCGCTCGATGGCGGGCGTGCGTTCGGAGTGGGCGATGCCGCGGCCGGCGGTCATCCAGTTGACGTCACCGGGGCGGATGACCTGGTCCGAGCCGAGCGTGTCGCGGTGGCCGATGGCGCCGGACCACAGGAAGGTGACGGTGGCCAGGCCGATGTGCGGGTGCGGGCGCACGTCGATGCCGGTGCCGGGGGAGAGCACGGCCGGGCCCATCTGGTCGACGAAGACGAAGGGGCCGACGCTGCGCGCCTGCAGGGTCGGCACGGCGCGGCGCACCTGCAGGCCACCGATGTCATGGATACGGGGGGCGATGATGGTCGTCATGCGGGCGGTCTCGCTGGCGGGGACAGAGCGGGAGGATCGCATGCGGGGTGTGGGGGTGGGAGGCCTGTATCGGTAACAGGGTGTTCTGGTTGCGCGCCGGCGGCGGAAACAACAACGCCACCCTGCGGTGGCGTCGTCGTTTCAGGTCACGGCGATCCTCAGATCACCGGTTCGCGCAGCACCGGCGAATCCCAGCCCGGTCGCGGGGCGAAACGGTCGCCATGGCGCTGCTGCAGGACCTTGAGGCGTTCGACCAGGGCGTCGGCACCGGTGGCGCGGATGTACTGGATCGGGCCGCCGCGGAACGGGGCGAAACCGGTCCCGAAGATCACGCCGGCATCGAGCAGATCGGCGTCGGCGACGACGCCGTCGTGCAGGCAGGCCACCGCTTCGTTGAGCAGCGGCAGGATCAGGCGGTCCTCCAGATCGGCCGGCACCTCGTAGTTGGCGGGAACGTCCGGCTTCTGCGCGCGGCCGTTCTCCCACTTGTACAGGCCCTGGCCGTCCTTCTTGCCGCGCTTGCCCTGTTCCACGGTCGCCAGTGCGGCCGGCACCTGCAGGCCGAGGAAGGGCGCCAGTTCCTTGCCCACGCCGGCCGCCACATCCAGGCCGACGGTGTCGAGCAGTTCGATCGGGCCCATCGGCATGCCGAACTTGACCGCGGCCTTGTCCAGCACCGGGCCCGGCACGCCTTCGGCATACGCGGTGGCGGCTTCAAGCATGTACGGGAACAGCACCCGGTTGACCAGGAAGCCGGGCGTGCCGGCAACCGGTACCGGGAACTTGCCCAGCGCCTTGCAGAACGAGGCCAGGCGACGCTCGGTCTCCGGCGCCATGCCGTCGTGATGGATGATTTCCACCAGCGGCATCTGCGCGACCGGATTGAAGTAATGCAGGCCGGCGAACTGCGCCGGACGCTGGATGTGGTCGCGCAGTTCGTCCAGCGGGATCGAGGAGGTGTTGGTGGTCAGCAGCGCATCGGCCTTCATCTTCGGCTCCAGCGACTGGTACAACTCGCGCTTGGCCTCCGGGTTCTCGATGATGGCTTCGATCACCAGATCGGCCTGGGCCACGCCCTCGCCGGCGAGATCGGCTTTCAGGCGCGCGGCCACGGCCGGGCGCTTGCTGTCGTCCTTCACCCGCTTGGCGAACAGCGCCTGCGCGCGTTCCATGGCCGGGTCGATGAAGCGCTGCTCGCGATCCTGCAGGGTCACGTTGAAGCCCTTGTAGGCCGACCACGCGGCGATGTCGCCGCCCATCACACCGGCACCGACGACGTGCACGTGCTGGATGCCGTGGTCCTTGCCTCCGAGGGCCTTCAGGCGTTCGGTCAGGAAGAAGATGCGGATCAGGTTGCGGGCGGTCGGGGTGCCGGCCAGCTTGACCACCGCGCGGCGTTCGGCATCCAGACGGGTCTGGATCGGGCTGCCACCGGTGCGTGCCCAGGTGTTGATCAGCGCGTACGGCGCCGGGTAATGCTCCTTGCGCGCCTTGCGGGCGACCTGCTTGGCCATCTGCGGGGCGAGCAGCCTGCGGGCCAGCCAGGTGTTGGTGATCCAGGCGGTCGCGCGCTGTTTGAACGGGCGGGTGGTGCCCTTCAGCGCGAGCGACACGGCGGTATCGAGCAGCACGGCCGGTGCGACCACCTTGTCGACCAGGCCGATGTTGCGTGCGGCCGAGGCCGACAGGTTGCGGCCGGTCAGCATCATGTCCATCGCGGCCGGTGCGCCGACCAGTTGCGGCAGGCGCGAGCTGCCGCCCCAGCCCGGGAAGATGCCCAGCTGGGTCTCCGGCAGGCCGATCCGGCTGGAGGGATCGTTCGACGCCACGCGGTAACGACAGGCCAGGGCCAGCTCGGTGCCGCCGCCCAGGCAATGGCCGTGGATCGCGGCGACGGTCGGGCAGGGCAGCTCGGCCAGCTTCTGGTAGGTGCTCTGGCCCCGGCGGATCGCGTCATTGACGGTGCCGCGGCGGTCGAATTCCTGGAATTCCTTCAGGTCCGCCCCGGCGATGAAGCCGGCCGCCTTGATCGACTGGATCACCACCGCCTTCGGCGGGTCCATCGCGATCCGCTCGATCAGGTCGCCCAGTTCGAGCAGCACGTCCTGCGACATCGCATTGACGCTGCTGTCCTGGCGGTCGAGGCTGAGCACGACGACGCCATCGTCACGGATCTGCGGGTGCCAATGCGAGAAGCGGAGCCCATCGAAGCCTGAGAGCATGGGAACGTTCCATCCGGTTGTGTATGGAGAAGGGGGCTATGATCCAGAGGTTGTTTCCTCCCCGTCAAATCCCTATAGCTGGGGGAGAGAAGCCGTCGATCCATTGCCTGGATCGGAAACCTTAACGGAACGGTGGTTAAAAGCTGGTGCGGCGCGGTGTGATCGCGCGCTGAACTTTTCCCGGGATTGGCAGTCTCATTGCCCGACGTCGGTTGGGCTGACAGGAGTGCGGCCCCCCATGGCCGAGGTTGAAACACCACAGGAGCTGGACCTGGAGCTGGTCCGACGTGTGCAGCGTGGCGAGAGCGCGGCGTTCGATGTCCTGGTACGCAAGTACCAGCATCGGATCATCGCGCTGATCGGGCGCTACATCGCGGACTGGAGTGAATGTCAGGACGTGGCCCAGGACACTTTCGTCCGCGCGTATCGCGCGATCGGCAGTTTCCGGGGCGACGCCCAGTTCTATACCTGGCTGCACAGGATCGCCGTGAACACTGCCAAGAACCATCTCGCCGCCCACAACCGCCGCCCGCCCACCGATGACATCGAGATCGGGGACGCCGAGCAGTACGACAGCGGCACGCGCCTGCGCGACACCGACACGCCCGAGCGCGAGTTGATGCGCCAGGAGCTGGAGCAGACGGTGATGAAGGCGGTCTCCGCGCTGCCTGAAGAACTGCGCTCGGCCATCACCATGCGCGAGGTGGAGGGTCTGAGTTATGACGAAATCGCGCAGAAGATGGGGTGCCCGATCGGCACCGTGCGGTCGCGGATCTTCCGTGCCCGCG
The DNA here is from genome assembly GCF_039673155.1 of Stenotrophomonas sp. TWI1149. NCBI lineage: Bacteria > Pseudomonadati > Pseudomonadota > Gammaproteobacteria > Lysobacterales > Lysobacteraceae > Stenotrophomonas > Stenotrophomonas sp. TWI1149. The sequence continues at coordinate 214,363 of NZ_JBDJLB010000006.1, read as the reverse complement.
AGGCGATCGACACTGAACTTCGGCCGCTGCTCGATGTGGGCAGCGCCACCCGCGAGAAGAGCCGCGCATGAGCCACGATATGTCCAATGATGCTTCCCGGGGCGCGTCCCCCGATAAATTCGACGCCCATTACCGGCAGCAGCTGTCGTCGTTGATCGACGGCGAGCTGTCGGCCGATGAAGCCCGTTTCATGCTGCGTCGGCTGGAACACGATGAGACCTTGTCCAGCTGCAACGAGCGCTGGCAGATGCTCGGTGATGTGCTGCGCGGGCAGGCCTGCGCACCGGCGCCGGTCGATTTCGCCGAGCGGGTCCGCGTTTCCGTGGTCGCTGAGCCGGCACCAGCGATGCAGGCCAATGTCGAGCGCAGCCAGGACCGCAAGGAACGCCGTGGCGGCTGGCGTCGTTGGGGCGGTGGCGCGGCACTGGCCGCTTCCGTCGCGGCCGTGGCGATGTTCATGACCCGCGAGCAGCTGCCGGACCCGGCGCTGGACGCGCCGACCACCATCATCGCCAGCCAGGCCGAGCTGCCGCCCGCGCCCGCGCCGGCGACCGAGGCCTCTGCCGCCGAGCAGGCGCTGGCGGTAGCGGCGGTTCCGGCTGCAGCCGTGGCGGCCGCCAGCCGCCGCCAGGACGTGGCCAATGCGCGCCGCGCCAGTGCCACCCGCACCCAGCAGGCGGCACGCAGCGCTGCCGAGCGCAGTGCCGAGCCGCAGCGTGCGGTCGCCAGCCAGGCGCCGCTGACGCCGGCCGTACCGGCGGCCACTGCGCGCCAGTTCCCGTTCGGTGAGGTGGGCAATCTGCAGGCCAAACCGTGGCCGCGCTCCAGCCTGGCCCCGGCCGCGGGCGGCGCGCTCAATGCCAGCTTCTCCACGCAGGCACCGCAGGCCGCGTTCTATCCGTTCGAGCCGCGTCTTCAGGAATCGGCCGACACGGCCGAACCTGCGCGCCGGCACCGCGACTGAACATCGTTGCCCTGACGTTCCGCTCCGGCCTGTGCGCCGGAGCGCTCCCCCCCGCTTTGTTCCCTGACCCGGAGGTTCGTGTCTGATGACCGCCCGTATCCGTACCCATGCCCTGGCGCTGATCGCCATGACCCTGCCGCTGGTGGCCTGCGCTCAGTCGCCATCGCCGACGACCCCGGCCGCACCGGCCGCCGCCGCACCGCGGGCACCTGCGCCGCAGTTGGTCAGTGGCCTGCCGGACTTCACCAACCTGGTCGAACAGGTCGGGCCGGGCGTGGTCAATGTCGAAACCACCATCGTGCGCAGCAACCGCCAGGCCCGGACCATGGGCCCGGGCGGCGACGATGAAATGCCCGAGTTCTTCCGCCGCTTCTTCGGGCCGGACTTCCAGATGCCGGGGCAGGGCCCCGGTGGCCAGGACGACAGCCCGCGCATCCAGGGCCGTGGCATGGGCTCGGGCTTCATCATCTCGGCAGATGGCTATGTGCTGACCAACTATCACGTGGTCGCCGACGCCAGCGAAGTGAAGGTCAAGCTCGGCGACCGCCGCGAGTTCACCGCCAAGGTGATCGGCAGCGATCAGCAGTACGACGTGGCGTTGCTCAAGATCGACGGCAAGAATCTGCCGACCGTGCGTGTGGGGGATTCCAACACCCTCAAGCCGGGCCAGTGGGTGGTCGCGATCGGCTCGCCGTTCGGCCTGGATCATTCGGTCACCGCGGGCGTGGTCAGCGCGGTCGGCCGCAGCACCGGCGGCCCGGACCAGCGCTACGTGCCCTTCATCCAGACCGATGTGGCGATCAACCAGGGCAACTCCGGCGGCCCGCTGCTCAACACCCGCGGTGAAGTGGTCGGCATCAACTCGCAGATCTTCTCCGCTTCGGGCGGCTACATGGGCATCAGCTTCGCGATCCCGATCGACCTGGCCATGGGCGCGGTCGAACAGATCAAGAAGACCGGCCGGGTCAGCCGCGGCCAGCTCGGCGCGGCGGTCGGCCCGATCGATGGCCTGAAGGCCCAGGGGCTGGGCCTGCCGGACAGCCGCGGCGCGCTGGTCAACGAAGTGGTCGCGGGCAGCGCGGCGCTCAAGGCCGGCATCGAGCCGGGCGATGTGATCCGCTCGGTCAACGGCAGCCCGATCACTACCTTCAGCGATCTGCCGCCGGCCATCGGCGCGCTGCCGCCGGGCAGCAAGGTGCGCCTGAGCGTGCTGCGCGATGGCAAGGAGCGGGAGATCACCGCCACCCTGACCGAGCTGGCCGAAGACGCCGAGCGCGGTCCGGCCCGTCCGGCCGCGGAAGCGGCCAAGCCGGAGACCGGTGCCAATGCTCTGCTGGGGCTGGAGGTGGCCGATCTGACCGCCCCGCAGCGCCAGCAGCTGGGCCTGTCGGCGGGCGAGGGCGTGCGCATCACCCGGGTCAATGGCCAGTCGGCGCGTGACGCCGGGCTGTCGCCGGGCCTGGTGGTGCTGCAGGTCGGCCGGACCCCGGTCGGCAGCGTGGCCGCGCTGAACAAGGCGTTGGGCGGTTACTCCAAGGGCGATGTGGTCATGCTGCTGATCCGCGCCAACGGCAACAGCGCCTTCGTGGCGGTCAAGGCCGGGCAGTAAGCCCCGCCCCGCCTGCGTTTCCGGGCCCGCTTCGGCGGGCCCGGTCGTTTCTGGCGGGCCGATCACGCCAATCGCGGGCGGCCGCACGCGGGACCGGGCCGGCCATGCGATAATCCGCAGTCATCCTGACGACGCGACGCGCCGCCGCCACCTATGTCTTCTGATTCGATGCGGTTCATCCGCAACTTCTCCATCATCGCCCACGTCGACCACGGCAAGTCCACGCTGGCCGATCGCATCATCCAGCTTTGCGGCGGCCTCCAGGCCCGTGAGATGGAGGCGCAGGTGCTCGACTCGAACCCGATCGAGCGCGAGCGTGGCATCACCATCAAGGCCCAGTCGGTCTCGCTGCCGTATGTCGCCAAAGACGGCCACACCTACCACCTGAACTTCATCGACACCCCCGGGCATGTCGACTTCTCCTATGAAGTCAGCCGCTCGCTGGCCGCCTGCGAAGGCGCGCTGCTGGTGGTCGATGCGGCCCAGGGCGTGGAAGCGCAGTCCGTGGCCAACTGCTACACGGCGGTCGAACAGGGGCTGGAAGTGGTGCCGGTGATCAACAAGATCGACCTCCCCACCGCCGATATCGACCGTGCCAAGGCCGAGATCGAGGCCGTGATCGGCATCGATGCGACCGACGCCGTGGCGGTCAGCGCCAAGACCGGCCTGAACGTGGGCGACGTGCTGGAAGCGATCGTGCATCGCATCCCGCCGCCGGTGCCGCGCGATACCGACAAGCTGCAGGCGCTGATCATCGACTCGTGGTTCGACAACTACCTGGGCGTGGTCTCGCTGGTGCGCGTGATGCAGGGCCAGATCAAGGCCGGCGACAAGCTGCAGGTGATGTCCACCGGCCGCAACCACCAGGTCGACAACGTCGGCGTGTTCACCCCCAAGCGCAAGGTGCTGCCGGCACTGAACGCCGGTGAGGTGGGCTGGGTGACGGCCAGCATCAAGGACGTGCACGGTGCGCCGGTCGGCGACACCCTGACCCTGGCCGCCGATCCGGCCGCCAAGCCGCTGCCGGGCTTCCAGGAAATGCAGCCGCGCGTGTTCGCCGGCCTGTTCCCGGTCGATGCCGAGGATTACCCGGACCTGCGCGAAGCGCTGGACAAGCTGCGCCTGAACGATGCCGCGCTGCGCTTCGAGCCGGAAAGCTCCGAAGCGATGGGCTTCGGCTTCCGCTGCGGCTTCCTGGGCATGCTGCACATGGAAATCGTGCAGGAGCGCCTGGAGCGCGAGTACAACCTGGACCTGATCAGCACCGCGCCGACCGTGGTCTATGAAGTGCTCAAGACCGACGGCACCATCATCAACATGGACAACCCGGCCAAGCTGCCGCCGGTGAACATGGTCGATGAGATCCGCGAGCCGATCATCCGCGCCAACGTACTCACCCCCGAGGAGTACATCGGCAACATCATCAAGCTGTGCGAGGAAAAGCGCGGCAGCCAGATCGGCATCAACTACCTGGGCAGCCAGGTGCAGATCAGCTATGAGCTGCCGATGGCCGAAGTGGTGCTGGACTTCTTCGACAAGCTCAAGTCGGTCAGCCGTGGCTATGCCTCGCTGGATTATCACTTCGTGCGCTTCGATGCCGGCCCGTTCGTCCGCGTGGACGTGCTGATCAACGGCGACAAGGTCGATGCGCTGTCGCTGATCGTGCACCGCAGCCATGCCGACCGCCGCGGCCGCGAGCTGTGCGAGAAGATGAAGGAACTGATCCCGCGCCAGCAGTTCGACGTGGCGATCCAGGCTGCCGTCGGCTCGCAGATCATCTCGCGCACCACGGTCAAGGCGATGCGCAAGAACGTGCTGGCCAAGTGCTATGGTGGCGACGTTTCGCGCAAGAAGAAGCTGCTCGAGAAACAGAAGGAAGGCAAGAAGCGCATGAAGCAGGTCGGCCGCGTGGAAATCCCGCAGGAAGCCTTCCTGGCCGTGCTGCAGATGGACAAGTAAGGCCGGATGGCTTTCCCGGCAGCGGCGGGCGGCACCGGATCGGTGTCGCCGGACGCGCAGGGGCACACCACACCGCTGCAATCGTTCCCAAGGACACTGCATGAAATTGTTTGAGCTCCTCCTGGTCGTACTGACGTTGGCCTCGGGCCTGATCCTGCTGGCCGAGAAGCTGTACTTCGCCAAGCGCCGCGCCCAGCGCGCCGGCCTGCTGGACACCGAGCCGGTGATGGTCGACTACGCGCGGGCGTTCTTCCCGGTGCTGGCGATCGTGCTGGTGGTGCGCAGCTTCATCGCCGAACCGTACAAGATCCCGTCCAGCTCGATGATGCCCAACCTGCTGATCGGCGATTTCATCCTGGTCAACAAGTTCTCCTACGGCCTGCGCCTGCCGCTGAACAACGCCAAGGTGATCCCGTTCGGCGAGCCCAAGCGTGGCGACGTGGTGGTGTTCCACTTCCCGGGCCATTCGGACAACGATCCGGCCAAGGGCGAGAACTTCATCAAGCGCGTGATCGGTGTGCCGGGCGACCAGATCGAGTTCCAGGGCAACGGCCTGATCCTCAATGGCGAGCCGGTCAAATACGACAACAAGGGCCTGTACGCCGGCCACAACGGCCAGGGCGAGGGCAGTTCGCTGCTGGTCGAGCACCTGCCGGGCCGCACGCATACCGTGCTGGAGACCGATTACGCCCGCGGCGAAGGGCAGTGGACCGTCCCGGCCGGCAGGTACCTGGTGATGGGCGACAATCGCGACAACAGTGACGACGGCCGTTTCTGGGGCCTGCTGCCGGAAGAGAACCTCCGCGGCAAGGCGTTCCTGATCTGGCTGAACTGCTCGGGCTGGTTCTGCAAGGACGGCTTCGAACCGTCGCGGATCGGCACGGCTATCCATTGATTCATGGCACACGCGTATCTGGGGAGAACGCAATGAAGAACATGACATCGCAGCGCGGCATCACCTTGATCTCGTTCCTGGTGGTGCTGATCGTGGTCGCCTTCGGCCTGTACATCGGCATGAAGCTGTTCCCGATGTACCAGGAGTACTACGCCGTCCGTTCGGCGATGAAGAGCCTGGCCAAGGAGCCCGGCGTGGGCAACATGGAGCCGCGCCGCATCCAGGACATGTTCTTCAAGCGCCTGTACATCAACTACTCCGAAAACGTGAAACCCGCCGACGTGAAGTTCGATCGCATCGATGGCGGCTGGAACATGAAGGTCTACTACGAAGTGCGCCGTGAAATGATCGGCAACCTGGACGTGGTGGGCAAATTTGATTCAAACCAGGAATTGACCCGTAGCGGTGCCGACTAAGACCTTCCAACGCGGTGACCTGATCGGTCACGCCTTCAACGATCCGGGCCTGCTCCAGCAGGCGCTGACGCATCGCAGCGCCGGCACGCCCAACAATGAGCGGCTGGAATTCCTCGGCGACAGCATCGTCAACATGATGGTGGCCCAGGCGCTCTACGAACGCTGGCCCAAGGCCGACGAGGGCGCGCTGACCCGTGCCCGCGCCGAGCTGGTGCGTGAAGGCGCGCTGGCGGTGATCGCGCGCGAGCTGCAGCTGGGCGAGCGCCTGATCCTGGGCCCCGGCGAGATGAAGACCGGCGGCCATCGCCGCGACTCCATCCTGGCCGATGCACTGGAGGCCGTCGTCGCCGCGATCTACCTCGATGCCGGGTTTGCCGCCTGCGGCACGGTGGTGCTGCCCTGGTTCAGCGCCTCGATGCAGGCCCTGCCGGCCACCGGCAAGCCCGAGAAAGACCCCAAGACGCGGCTGCAGGAATGGCTGCAGGCCCGACAGAAGGCGCTGCCCCAGTACGAGCTGGTGTCAGAATCGGGTGACGATCATGCCAAGACCTTCCGGGTACGCTGCGGCGTAACCGACCCCGCTGTCAGCACCGAAGGCGAAGGTGCCTCGCGACGGCTGGCCGAACAACAAGCGGCTGCCGCCGCCCTTGAGCAACTGGATTCCAAGTGAACGAAGCAACCCCCCATCGTTCCGGCAGCGTGGCCGTCATCGGTCGCCCCAACGTCGGCAAATCCACCCTGACCAACGCCCTGGTGGGCGCCAAGGTCAGCATCGTCTCCAACCGCCCGCAGACCACGCGGCACCGGTTGCTGGGCATTGCCAGCTACCCGGACGGCCAGATCGTACTGGTCGACACCCCCGGCCTGCACCGCGCGCAGAAGCGCGCTATGAACCGGGTGATGAACCGCGCCGCGCGCGGCTCGCTCGAGGGCGTGGACGCCGGCATGCTGGTGATCGAGGCCGGCCGCTGGGATGACGAAGACACCCTGGCCTTCAACGTGCTCAGCGACTCCGGCATCCCGGTGGTGCTGGTGGTCAACAAGATCGACCGCCTCAAGGACAAGGGCGCCCTGCTGCCGTTCCTGCAGCAGGTCACCGAAGGCCGCACGTTCGCGGCCGTGCATCCGATCTCGGCGCAGAAGCGCAACGGCCTGGAGTCGCTGGTCCGCGACCTGATGAAGCTGTTGCCGGAAGCCCCGCCGATGTTCGGCGAGGACGAGATCACCGACCGCAGCCAGCGTTTCCTGGCCGGTGAACTGGTGCGCGAGCAGCTGATGCGCCAGCTCGGTGAGGAACTGCCGTATGCGACCACGGTCGAGATCGAGCGCTTCGTCGAAGACGGCAACCTGCTGCGCATCGGCGCGGTGATCTGGGTCGAGCGCGAAGGCCAGAAGGCGATCGTGATCGGCAAGGCCGGCACCCGCCTGAAGGAAATCGGGGCCAAGTCGCGCCTGCAGATGGAGCGCCTGTTCGGGGCCAAGGTCTTCCTGGAAACCTGGGTCCGCGTGCGCGAAGGCTGGTCCGACGACGAAGCCGCGCTCAAGGCGTTCGGCTACGAATAATGCCTCCCTCCGCGGGCGGTTGAGTCATGCGCATCGACGATGAGCCGGCGTTCGTACTGCATGCCCGGGCGTGGCGGGAGACCAGCCTGCTGGTTGAAGTGCTGACCGAGCAGTACGGCCGGATCGGGGTGCTCGCCCGGGGTGTCTCCAGCCCGCGCAGCCAGGCGCTGCGCGCGGCCCTGCAGCCGTTGCAGTGGATCCGCCTGACCGCCGTGCAGCGGGGCGAACTGGCCCAGCTGCGTGGGGCCGAAGCGCTCGATGCCGCGCCGCGGCTGACCGGCGAGGCGATGCTGGCCGGGTTCTACATCAACGAACTGATGATGCGGCTGGCGCCCCGCCAGGACCCGCTGCCCGAGCTCTATGACCACTACGCGCAGGTGCGTGCCCGGTTGCGCGATGGCGAGCCGTTGGCCTGGACGCTGCGGCGCTTCGAGCGCGATCTGCTGGAGGCGCTGGGGTTCGGCTTCGATCTGCTGCATGGCAGCGATGACGAGCCGGTCGACCCGGCCGCGCGCTACGAACTGGACCCGCAGGAGGGGCCGCGTCGGCTGCTCAGCGACCGCGGTGTCGATCAGCGCCGCGGCACGGCAACTGGCAGCGCCTTGCTGGCGCTGGCCGCCGACGCGATGCCCGGGCCCGAGGATCTGGGCAGCCTGCGCAGGCCGATGCGCGCGGTGCTGATGCACCACCTGGGCGGACGCGGCCTGAAATCCTGGGAAATGCTCGAGGATCTGGCCCGGCGCCGCCCGTAGCGCCGGCGGGGATCTACTGCAGCAGCGCGTCGACCGCGACGCGGAAGCGGCCCTGGGCACCGGTGGATTCCGGGGCCTGGTGCAGCTGGCGGACCGCCCGCGCCAGGCGTGCGGCGCCGACGAACCCGCAGCTGGCCTGCAGCCGATGCAGCTGCCCCCGCAGGGCCCGCACATCGTCCTCGCGCAGGGCCTGGGCCACGGCGTCGCGCACCCCCGGCAACTCGGCCAGGAACAGTTCGCGCAGGGCGATCAGGTGGTGGCGCTGCCCATTCAGCGCAGCCAGGGCAGTGGTCTCGTCCCAATCCTGGCGCAGGCTGTCGGCATCGTCCGCGTCCGGGTCGAGCGGGGCCGACAGGCTGCCGGCGGTATGTACCAGCGCACGACGGACCGCCTTGAGCAGGTGTTCGCGGCTCAGCGGCTTGACCAGGGTCTCGCTGAAGCCGGCGTCGCGCAGGCGCGAGTGGATCGAGGTATCGCCGTCGGCAGTATGCGCCAGCGCCGGGGTGTCCGGCCGCGAGCGGCGCAGTTCCTGCAGCAGCTCGGTGCCGTTGCCGTCGGGCAGGTTGACGTCGATCAGCCACAGGTCATGCTGGCTGCCGCGGGCGCGGTCCATGGCCGTGGCCAGTGAATCGGCGGTATCGACCTGGGCCGGCAGGGTTTCCAGCGCGGCCTTGAAGAAGCCGCGGCTGATGGTGTCGTCCTCGACGAGCAGGAATCGGGGCATGGGATCCCTCGGGGTCATCTGCATATGGGCTGCCTCCATGTCAGCTGCCTCCATAGTAAACGCGAAGGCTCGGCCTGCAAGCGGTTTCATCGGGCGGCAAGTCAGTTGGCAGTTGGTATCTGCGACAATACGCACCCTTTTTGCCCGCAGCCTGTTGCCACGTGGCCCGAACCCGCTCCCGCCTCGACCGTACCCCCTTCCAGACCGACATCCTCGACCTCAGCCATGATGGCCGTGGCGTTGCCCGCCGCGACGGCGAGGGTGGCAAGGTCACCTTCATCACCGGCGCGCTGCCGGGCGAGGTGGTGACCGCCGAACCGACCGCGCGCAACCGCCATTTCGATGAAGCCCGGACCCTCGAGGTGGTACAGGCCTCGCCGCAGCGGGTGACCCCGCGCTGCCCGCATTTCGGCGTCTGCGCCGGCTGCGTGCTGCAGCACCTGGAGGAGTCGCAGCAGATCGTGGCCAAGCAGCGCGTGCTGATCGACAACCTGACCCGGATCGGCCACGTCAGCCCCGGCACCGTGCTGCCGCCGCTGGTCGGCGACAGCTGGGGCTACCGCCGCAAGGGCCGCTTCTCGGTGCGCCGCGTCGAGAAGAAAGACAAGACCCTGGTCGGCTTCCGCGAGCTGGATCCGCGTTTCGTCGCGGACCTGAGCCAGTGCCTGACGGTCATTCCCGAGATCGGCATGAAGGTCGGCGTGCTGTCCGAGTTCATCGAAACGCTCGATGGCAAACGCGATATCCCCCAGATCGAATTCATCGCCGGCGATGACGCGATCGTCCTGACCATCCGCCACATGCAGCCGCTCAGCGACGCTGACCGCGCGGCCTGGACCGCCTTCGGGCAGGAGCACGGCTTCGCGATCTCGCTGCAGCCCGGTGGCGTGGAGTCCGTGCATCCGCTGTGGCCGGCCGAAGTACCGCTGTCGTTCAAGCTGGCGCCGTGGGACGTCGAGCTGGCGTTCCGCCCGCTGGACTTCATCCAGGTCAACGCCAAGCTCAACGTGCAGATGATCGCGCACGCGCTGGCGCTGCTGGATGCCGGCCCGGACGAGCGCGTGCTCGATCTGTTCTGCGGCCTGGGCAACTTCACGCTGCCGCTGGCGCGTACCGTACGCAACGTCGTCGGCGTGGAAGGTGATGCCGGCCTGGTCGCGCGTGCGAAAGAGAACGCCGTGCGCAACGGCTTGGAGAACGCCGAGTTCCATGCCGCCGACCTGACCCAGGACCAGCGCCAGGCGTCGTGGATGCGCCAGGGCTTCGACAAGCTGCTGCTGGATCCGCCGCGCTCGGGCGCGATTGAAGTGCTGCAGCAGCTGCCGCTGAAGCAGTTCAAGCGGATCGTCTACGTGAGCTGCCATCCCGGCTCGCTGGCGCGCGACGCCGGCTACCTGGTCAACGAGCAGGGTTTCACCCTGGTCTCGGCCGGCGCGATGGACATGTTCCCGCACACCGCGCACGTGGAAAGCATCGCGGTGTTCGAAAAGCGCTGACCGCGTTCGGGCTCAGCGGCGGTCTTCCGCCGCGGCGTTCTGCCACAGGCCCTGTGCATCGAACACATAGGTCTGCGGGTCGGTACCGCGCTCGGTGCCGTCCCCGGCGGTGACATCGCAGCGGATCTCCGCGGCCTCCGTGCTGCGCAGTTCGCAGTCGTCGATCGCCAGGATCTGCAGGCGCTGCTGGAAGGCACGCAGTTCCTCTCGGGCAGCGGCATCGTCGATGGCCGCGGCACGATGATCGAGCTGCTCGATGAGCAGTTCGCGGACACGCTCACGCGGCGGCACCGGCGCGTCGACATCGGCGCGCTGCATCGCCCAGCCCATCCCCTGCGGGACGAAGCGCAGCATCCGGTAGCGGTTCTTGAGCCCGATCTCCATGCCGACCAGGCACTCGTACGCGCCGGTCACCGTCGTGCTGGCAAAGCATGGCCCATGCTCGAACCCGCGCGGGGTGAACATCGACTGCAGCAGCAGATCCTGGGCGGAGGCGGCCGGTTTCTTCTCGGCCTCGATCATGGCCATGATGGCCGCTTCGATCTGCGCGTGCGTGGGCGGCGCGGCGGCCGACACGGTCAGGGGCAGCAGCGACAGCAGCAGGGTGGGGAAAAAGGGTTTCATCGGGCGTCCTTGCAGGGCAGCCGGCCAGTATAGAAGCAGCACGTGGCCGCCGTGCCGGGATCGCCGCATACTGTGCGCATGGGCATCGAAATCGAACGCAAATACCTCGTCACCGGCGAAGGCTGGCGCACCGCCGCACACGCGGTGATCCCGATGGCGCAGGGCTATCTCAACGACACCGCCTCGCTCGACAGTGGCGCACAGAAGGCCTCGGTGCGCGTGCGCATCCAGGGCGAGCAGGCCTTCCTCAACATGAAATCGCGCGAGATCGGGCATACCCGGCAGGAGTTCGATTACCCGATCCCGGTGGACGATGCGCGCGCGCTGCTGGCGCTGTGTGTCGGCGGGCTGATCGACAAGCGCCGGCATCTGGTCGAGCACGAAGGGCTGCTCTGGGAAGTGGACGAGTTCCTGGGCGAGAACGCCGGGCTGGTGGTGGCCGAAGTCGAGCTCGAGCACGCCGATCAGGCGATCACGCTGCCCGACTGGGCCGGCGCTGAAGTGACCGACGAGGTCCGTTATTACAATCTGGCGCTGGCCGCGCACCCGTTTTCACGCTGGTCCAGCGCTGGACGCGGCTGACCGCCAGACCTTGTAAACGCCCCGCGGCACCCACAGTCTGGCCAGATGAAAATCGATATCTGGTCGGATGTGGTGTGCCCCTGGTGCTGGATCGGCAAGCACCGGTTCCAGCAGGGCCTGGCGTTGCTGGGCGATGATGCGCCCGAGGTGGAGGTGCACTGGCACCCGTTCCTGCTCGACCCCGACGCGGGAACCACGCCCGTCCCGCTGCGCGAGGCCTACGCGGCCAAGTTCGGCAGCGCCGAGCGCACCGAACAGATCCTGGCCCAGACCCAGACCGCGGCGCGCGCCGAAGGCCTGCCGATGAACTTCGACCAGGGCCAGGTCCGGGTCACCACGCTGCCGGCGCACCGTCTGATGTGGCTGGCCGGGCGTGAAGGCGTCCAGGCGGCGGTCGGCGAGGCGCTGTTCCGCGCGCATTTCGTCGAAGGCCGCAACCTGGCCGACCCGCAGACCCTGATCGCCGCCGGCGCTGCCGGTGGTCTCGACGCCGGGCGCATCACCGCGCTGCTGGCGGGCGAGGAGGGGCTGGAGGAAATACAGGCGCAGCTGGCACAGGCGCAGCGGTTTGGCATTCAGTCGGTGCCCACCTTTGTGATCGACGACACGTATGCCATCCAGGGCGCCCAGCCGCCGGAGGCCTTCGCCCAGGCACTGCGCCAGATCGCGGCGGAGCGTTCGCCCGCAGGGGCTGCCGGGCAGGGCGACGGCTGCGGCCCGGACGGCTGCGAGGTCTGACGCTGCGCGCGGGTTCTGCGACAATGCGGCGGTGCGCCATGGTGGCGCCCCGTATTGGAGACACCCCATGCTCGTGATCGGCGTTGCCGGGACCGAACTCACCGCCCAGGAACGCGAATGGCTGCAGCACGACGCCGTGGCCGGCGTCATCCTGTTCAAGCGCAACTTCGCCTCGCGCGAGCAGGTGGCCGAGCTGTCGGCGGCGATCCGTGCCGCCGCGCCGCGCCCGCAGTTGATCTGCGTGGACCAGGAGGGCGGGCGCGTGCAGCGCTTCCGTGAGGGCTACAGTGCCCTGCCGCCGCTGCAGGGCTTCGATGCGCTGCATGCCACCGATCCGCAGGCTGCGCTGGCCTTGGCCGAGCAGCACGCCTGGCTGATGGCCAGCGAAGTGCGCGCCAGCGGCGTGGACCTCAGCTTCGCCCCCGTGGTCGATCTGGGTCGCGGCAACCGGGCCATCGGCGATCGCGCCTTCAGCGCCGATCCGAAGGTGGTGGCCGCGTTCACCGCGGCCTATGTGCGCGGGATGCACAGCGTCGGCATGGCCGCCACGCTCAAGCATTTCCCGGGCCACGGCACCGTGCTGGAAGACACCCATTTCGACGATGCCAGCGACCCGCGCACGCTCGATGAACTGCGCGCGCTGGACCTGGTCCCGTTCGCGGCCGGCATCCGCGCCGGCGCCGATGCGGTGATGATGGCCCACGTGGTCTACCCGCAGGTCGCGCCGGAGCCGGCCGGCTACTCGCCGCGCTGGATCCAGCAGATCCTGCGCGAGGAGATGGGTTTCGGCGGCGTGGTCTTCTCCGATGACATCGGCATGGCGGCCTCGTTCTCGGCCGGTGGCGTCAAGGCGCGCGTGGATGCGCACCTGGACGCCGGCTGCGACGTGGTGCTGGTCTGCCACCCCGAACTGGTGGAAGAATCGCTGCGCGCGGTCGAAGGCCGCACCCTCAACACTGCTGCGCTGCTCGGCCTGATCGGTCGCGGCGCGCTGGGCTGGGACGGCCTGCTGGCCGATTCCCGCCATGGCACCACCCAATCCCGTTTGCTTGACACCCTTGGAAGAACCGTCTGATGCCCAACCTCACCATTTCCCAGGCCCTGGCCCAGGCCGACCTGCTGGTCGACCGTCCCACCATCGACAAGGCCATCGCTGGCATCGCCGACGCCATCGCGCGCGATTACAAGGGCGAGGTCCCGCTGTTCCTGTCGATCATGCACGGTGCGCTGCCGTTCGCCGGCCAGCTTGCGCTGGAACTGGGCGCACGCGGCCAGGATGTGCAGTTCGATTACCTGCACGCCACCCGCTACCGCGGTGAAACCACCGGCGGCGACCTGGTCTGGAAGCACAAGCCGGCCACCGCGCTGTTCGGCCGCCGCGTGCTGCTGGTCGATGACATCCTCGACGAGGGCTACACGCTGCAGGGCGTGCGCACCTGGTGCCTGGAGCAGGGCGCGACCGACGTGCGCATCGCCGCGCTGACGGTCAAGCTGCACGACCGCGCGCTGCCGGACGTCAAGGCCGACTACGCCGGCATCGACCTGCCGGACCGCTATGTGTTCGGTTTCGGCATGGACGTCAACGAGACGCTGCGCTGCGTGCCGGCCATCTACGCGATGAAGGAATGATGGAACACATTTCCCTCGCCGTCATCGGCGGCACCGGCGTCTACAAGCTGGCCCAGCTCGACGACGTGAGCAGCCACCAGGTCGAGACCCGTTACGGCACGCCGTCCGGTCCGATCCGCGTCGGCACGCTGCTGGGCCAGCGCGTGGCCTTCCTCGCGCGCCATGGCGAAGGCCATTCGCTGCCGCCGCACAAGATCAACTACCGCGCCAACCTCGCTGCGCTCCAGCAGATCGGCGCGCAGCGCGTGCTTGCGCTCAACACGGTCGGCGGGATCACCGAGCACTTCGGCCCGCGCGTGCTGGCCTGCCCGGACCAGCTGATCGACTACACCTGGGGGCGCATCTCGACCCTGTGCGAAGAGCCGGGTACCGACGTGCTGCATGTCGACTTCGGCCATCCGTACACGCCGATGCTGCGCAGCAAGGTGCTGGCCGCGGCGAAAGTCACCGGCGTACGCCTGCAGGACGGGGGCTGCTACGGCGCCACCCAGGGCCCGCGGCTGGAAACCAATGCGGAAATCGCGCGCATGCGCCGTGATGGCTGCGATCTGGTCGGCATGACCGGCATGCCCGAAGCCAGCCTGGCCCGCGAGCTTGGGCTGGACTACGCCTGCCTGGCGATCGTGGCCAACTGGGCCGCCGGCTGTGGCGATGGCGATGAGATCACGATGGCCGAAGTGCTGGCCAATGTGGACGCTGCCTCCTCCGGCCTGCCCGAATTGATCGGTGAATTGGCACGGGGGTGATTGTCATTCCGGTACAAGGTTTGCATACTCCGCCAGTGCGCTGGTTGAGCGTACACCACCCATTCATAGAAGAAGGTCTCGCATCACCATGCCGAACGGTACCGTCAAGTGGTTCAACGACGCCAAGGGATTTGGCTTTATCTCGCCGGAGGACGGCAGCGCCGACGTCTTCGCGCACTTCTCCGCGATCAACTCCAAGGGCTTCCGCAGTCTGCAGGAAGGCCAGAAGGTCACCTATGACGTGACCCAGGGCCCGAAGGGCGCCCAAGCCTCGAACATCGTGCCGGCTGAGTGATTTTTTCAGCTGCGCATTGAAAACCCCGCTTCGGCGGGGTTTTTTTTATCAGTGAGTCCGCGCATGACCCCTCGTCGCACCATCGCCATCGTCGGCTACGGCACGGCTGGCCAAGCCTTGTCGATCCTGCTTTCACGTGACCATCACGACGTGCACGTCTTCGAACGTGCCACCACGCCCGGTCCGGTCGGGGCGGGGTTCCTGCTCCAGCCCAGCGGCCTGGACGTGCTGTGGCAGATGGAGCTGCTGCCGGCGGTGCTCCGTCATGGCGCCGCCGTGCGCCGGCTGTACGGCGAGACCCCGTGCGGACGCGCGGTGATGGACATGCGCTATGCCGACCTGGATCCATCGCTGCACGGGGTGGGCATGCAGCGCGGCGCGCTGTTCTCGCTGCTGGCCGACGCGTGGGAGCACCCGGGCAACCTGCAGGCCGACACCGCCATCGTCGCGGTGGACGCCGCACAGGGGCGCCTGCGCGACGCACGCGGGCACTGGCATGGCCCTTACGATCTGGTGATCGCCGCCGATGGCGCCGCCTCGTCGCTGCGCGCGCAGGTGCAGGGCACCACGCTGGACCGCGAATACCCGTGGGGCGCGCTGTGGTGCCTGCTGCCGCGCGGCGATTGGCCGCACATCGATGAACTGCGGCAGCGCTACGTGGCCGCGCGCAGGATGATCGGCCTGCTGCCGGTGGGGACGCGACCAGGCAACGACACGCCGCAGCTGAGTTTCTTCTGGAGCCTGCCCCGCGACCGGTTCGCGCAGTGGGAGCGTGACGGCATGGCGCGCTGGCTCGATGAGGTTGCCGCGCTGTGGCCGCAGGCGCACGAGCGGCTCGCCGGCGTGACCGGACCGGCGCAACTTGCCCGCGCCGGCTATCGCGATGCGGTGCTCTCGCGTTGGCATCGCGAGCGGCTGGTGCTGGTCGGCGATGCCGCCCACGCGATGAGTCCCCAGCTGGGGCAGGGCGTGAACATGGCCCTGATGGACGCGATGGCGCTGCGCGATGCGCTGCGCACCCATGCCGATCGCGACACCGCGCTGCAGGCCTACCAGGCACAGCGCCGGGCCCACGTCGCGATCTACCAGTACTGGAGCCGCTGGCTGACGCCGTTGTTCCAGTCCGAGCGCGACGGCTGGGCGCGCGCACGCGATCTGCTGTTCCAGCCGATGGGCCGCGTCCCGGGCGGGCGCGGGCACATGCTCCGCGTGCTCAGCGGCACCCAGCACGGCTGGCTCGGCAGACTGCCGTTGTCGCCCAGCTTCGCGCAGGCGATGCGCGCGTTGCACGCACCCGATGGCATCCGCTGATAACGCGGCGTAGTGGTGCCTGCGCGCCGATGTGAGGACGTGAATAACATTCATTGACGGTGGACTCACCGTCGGCATGGGACAACAGCGTGGCAAACGCAGCGTACGCGGCTTTTCATCCTGCGCCCCGTGCTGCTCACGCCGAAGCGGTGTCCGATTCCTGATCGCTTGGAGGCCCGCGACTGACGGGTGGTAGGGTGGTGCTGCGTTTGCGACCTACGGTCCGGTGGACCGATCGCAACCCAAGGAGATTGAAATGCTGTTCTCGGCCGAAACTCTGGAAAGTGAAATCCGCAAACTGCGCGGACTACTGCAGATGCTGCATGAGGATCAGCCGGACGTGATGGAAGACGTGTTCGAGTTCCATGTGACCAGCCTCATCACGCACGCGGCGCCGGAGCACCATCCGCGCATCCGTGCCGCCGCCCACGAGATGTTGACCGCGATCCAGCGGCAACCGGTGCGTCCCAATCCGCACGCGCCGGACATGCGGTTGATGCCGGACCTGCTGGTCTCGGCGGCCTGATCCACACACGTTGACTGAGTGACTGTTGTCGCGCGCTGCTCGACCTAGCGCGCCGGCAACGCGATGGCCTGGTTTTCGACGCAGGCCACCAGTCTTTCGCCCGTGCCCAGCACCGGCGCGATACCTGCGGTGAATCCCGAGAAAGCGGGCAGGATCGTCATACCCTCGCGCAGCCAGAACGATGGCCAGCGCCGCTGCATGCCCGGCAGCCGGGCCAGCGGATGCAGGTGGCCGCACAGCACGTGCAGGCCGGGCTGACGCTGCGGTGCGTGACGCAGCAGGAACGGTCCCTCCTCGACACGTTCACCCAGCAGGTCGATGCCCAGATCGGCCTTGGGCAGCACACGGTCATGATTGCCCTCCAGCGCGCCGATCCAGAGCCCGGGATGTTGTTCGCGCCAGCCCTGCCATTGCCGGTACCACGCGGCGCGGTGTGCAGCGCCATGCAGTACATCGCCGAGTATCCACAGCTGGCGCACCGCGTGCTGCTGCACCATCGCGCCGAGACGCTGCAGATCATCGGAGGTGCCCCCGCTGGGCAGGCCGATGCCCGAGCGCCGGAACAGGTCCGCCTTGCCCAGGTGCAGATCGGCGATCATCAGGCCCTGCCGCGCGGGCCAATACAGCGCACGCGCGCCAAGCAGCTGGACGGTTTCGCCGGCGAGGGTGATCGGCAGTTCAGGCGCCATGGCGTTTCTCCAGTTGCTGTGCGGCGCGCAGGACGCGGGTCTTCCAGTCTTCGTTGCTGAGCTGGCCGCGCAGTCGTTCGGCCCACAACGGGAAGGACAGCGGGCCCAGGCTGGTAGGGTGCTGCAGGCTCAACGTGCGTGCCTGGCAGGACGCCAGCGCACGCGCCAGGCTGTCGAGATCGAGTTGATCGTGCAGCACCTCGTGTTCGGCCAGCGTCAGCAGGATGTGATCCGGATCATGCTGGCGCAGCACGTCGTACAGCAGCCCGCTGGAGGCCTGCAGCTGGCGCAGGCTGCGTGGCGTACGGCCGGGCAGTGCCGGCACCAGCATGCCGGACACGCGCGCGATGTCGCGGAACTGGCGTCGCGCCAGTTCGCCCAGGTTGAGGCTCTCGCGCAGATCCGTGAGCAGTCCTTCCGGTTCCAGCAGGGTGCGCACGCGCGCGGCATCGATCTCGACGGCACGCGCCGGCGCCAGCACGAACCCGTAGTCGTTGGCCGCGTAGCCGAACGTATTGGTGTGCACGCGCGTCCAGCGCATTGCCATCAACGCGGCCAGCCCTTCATTGACCTGGCGGCCGGCGAAGGGATACACGAACACGAACTGACCTTCGCGGCGGCGGACGTGTTCCACCAGCAGCAGCTCGGGCGCGGGCAACGCCGACAGGCGCGTCTGCAACGACAGCAGCGGCGCCAGCCACTGCATCTCCGGGCTCTCCGGTGGGCGGGCCAGCACCGCTTCCATTTCATGCCCGAGCGCCTCCGAGAGCGGCAGCCGCCCGCCCTGCCAACGAGGCACCACACCGTCGCCGCCGCGTGCCAGCCGCACGTACGCGGTCAGATTCTCCAGGCGCACCAGTTCGAGCAGGCGCCCGGCGAACTGGAAGCGATCCCCCGGGCGCAGCCGGCTGAGGAACTGTTCCTCCACCGCGCCGAGCCGGCCGCCGCGCAGGAACTGGACCATGACGCTGCCATCGCTGGTGATGGTGCCGATCGACAAACGATGTCGCAGCGCGACGCGACGGTCATGCACGCGGTAGATGCCATCGTCATCGCGCACGACTTTGTGGAAATCCGGATACTGCGACAGCGCGCGACCGCCCTGCACGATGAACTCCAGCACGCCCTCCCAGTGCGCGTGGTCCAGCGCGGCGAAGGCATGCGTACGTCGTACCTGCGCGAACAGCGCATCGGGATCGAAGCCACCGCCGAGCGCGCAGCTCACCGCGTGCTGCGCCAGGACGTCCAGCGACAGCCGCAGCGGCCGGCGGGCCTCGATATGACCCTGGGCCAGCGCACGTCGCGCCGCGGCGTACTCGACCAGCTCCAGCGCATGCGAGGGCACGCACACGATGTGCCCGGATTCGCCGGGGCGATGTCTGGCGCGGCCGGCACGTTGCAGCAGCCGGGCAATACCCTTGGGGCTGCCGATCTGCAGGACCTGGTCGACACTGGGGAAGTCGACGCCGAGATCAAGGCTCGACGTGGCGACCACGCAGCGCAGCCGGCCTTCGCGCAGGCCTTGTTCCGCGGCGCGGCGCAGGGCCGGGTCGAGCGAGCCGTGATGCAGGGCGAGGGTATCCGGATCTTCCGGCCACACCGCCGACAGTGCCTGGTGCCACAGTTCGGCGTGGGCGCGCGTGTTGGTGAACAGCAGGCTGGTGCGCACCGCCAGCAGTTTTTCCAGGACGCGCTGCAGCTGCGACAGGCCCAGGTGACCGGCCCAGGGGAAACGCTCGCCCTGGGCCGGCAACAGCGTCTCCACGCTGACCGGGCGCGGCCGCGCGCCGGCCACCAGCGGCGCGTCGGGCACGTCGGGCAACAACACCTCGCGTGCCTCGTCCAAATTGCCGAGCGTCGCCGAGAGCCCCCACACCTGCAGGGTGGGCAGGGCATCGCGCAGCCGGCGCAGGTTCAACTGCAGCAGCACGCCACGCTTGTTGCCCAGCAGTTCGTGCCACTCATCCACGACCACGCAGCGCAGGTGCTGCAGGCGCGCCATCGTGTCGGGATAGCTCAGCAACAACGCCAGCGACTCCGGTGTGGTCACCAGTACATCGAGCCGGCCCTCGCGCGCCAGGCGCTTGTCGCGCGCGCTGGCATCGCCGGTGCGCAGGCCCACCTGCCAGTCCAGCCCGAGCGCGTCCAGCGGCTCGCGCAGCGCGCGCGCGGTGTCGGCGGCCAGCGCACGCAGCGGCGTGATCCACAGGACCTGCAGGACCGGCACCGGTGTCTTCGCACGGCCGCGGGTCGTCCGTGGTGGCGGATCGTGCAGCGCCTGCAGCAGCGGGCCGCCGAACATCGCCAGTGTCTTGCCGCTGCCGGTCGGTGTGTGCAGCAGGCCGGACTCGCCGGCCAGATAGTGCCGCCACATCGCTTTCTGGAAGGGCAGCGGCGCCCAGCCCCGGCTGGCGAACCACGCCGTCAGGCGGGCCATGGCCTCCCGTCGCGTCACCGCGCCAGCGCCTGCAGCTGGGCCAGGGTGTCGGCCTCGCTGGCCGGCTTGTCGTGCCGCCAGCGCAGGATGCGGGGGAAGCGCACCGCGATGCCGGACTTGTGGCGCTTGCTGCGGTTCACCGCTTCGAAGCCGAGTTCGAACACCTGTTCGCCACGGACACTGCGCACCGGCCCGAACCGTTCGATCGTGTTCGCGCGGATCCAGCGGTCCAGCGCGAGGATTTCCTTGTCGTCCAGGCCCGAGTACGCCTTGGCCACCGGCACCAGGGTTTCGCCATCCCACACCCCGAAGGTGTAATCGGTGTACAGCGTGCTGCGCCGGCCATGGCCGGACTGCGCATAGATCATCACCGCATCGATGGTCAATGGATCGATTTTCCATTTCCACCAGTCGCCGCGCCGGCGTCCCGCCTGGTAGACCGAATCGCGGCGCTTGAGCATCAACCCTTCCACACCACGCTCGCGGGCGAGATCGCGGCGCAGGGCGGCGGCGCTCCAGTCCGCGACGCTGACCTCCGGCGACAGCATCAGGCGCGGGTCGTCCAGCGTGGCGAGTACGTCGGCCAGGCGCGCACGCCGTTGCGAAAGCGGCAGCGCGCGCAGGTCTTCACCGCCCAGCTCGAGCAGATCGTAGGCGAGCACGCGTACCGGTGTATCGCGCAGTGTCTTCGGCCCGGGCTTGAGCCGCTGGATGCGGGTCTGCAGCGCGGTGAACGGCAGCGGCAGTGCGTCGCCGTCGGCCCAGGCCAGCAGCTCGCCATCGATCACGCAGCCATCGGGCAACGCCATCGCCGCCGCGTCGATTTCGGGGAAGCGGCCATCCAGCCGCTCTTCGCCGCGCGACCACAGCGCGACCTCGCCCTGGCGACGCAGCACCTGCAGGCGGATGCCGTCCCACTTCCACTCCAGCAGCCAGTCCTCGATCGGACCGAGCGTGTCGACCTCCGCCTCCAGCGGCGAGGCCAGGAAGAACGGGTAGGGCTGCTGGCGATCTTCAGGGCGCTCTTCGGGTGACAGCAGGGCCGCCAGCAATCCGGGCGTCGGCACCCAGCTGCCGAGCATGCGCTGGGCGATGCGCGCGATATCGATCCCCGACCACTCCGCCAGTGCCTGCTGCACCAGCCGCTGCGACACGCCCACGCGCAGCGCACCCGTCAGCAGCTTGTTGAACACCAGACGCTCGTCGAAGGCGAGCTGTTGCCATGCCCCGGTGATGGCTGCGTGGCGTACCGGTTCGGGTTGATTGGCGACCGGCAGCAGTTTCTGCTCGATCCAGTCGGCCAGCGCGATATCCGCGCCGACCCGCAGCGGATCGTCCATCAGCAGGGTCAGCGTCTCGGCCAGGTCGCCGACCTGGTCGTAGCTGTCGTCCACCAGCCAGGCCGGCGTGTCGGAGATTTCCGCGACCCACGCGCGCAGCTCGGCGTTGCCGGCGATCTTCCGGCGCGCGCTGGTGACCTTGCCGCCGGCCAGCAGGAACAGCGCCCACGCCGCGTCGTGCGGGGGCGCCTGCTGGAAGTAGCGCACCAGCGCGGCGCGCTTGTCGCCGGTGGCGGTGCTGCGGTCGAGTTCGCTGTAGAGCGCGGCGAAGCGTTTCATTCTTCGTCCCCGTAGCCGGTGGCGAAGGCCTCGGCGGCGACGCCGCGCTCGCGCAGGAACCGGATCAGCGCGTCGGTGTTGCCGTGGGTGGCGATGACGCGACGGGCACCGGTCTCGGCGATGGTGCGCAGCAGGTCGGGCCAGTCGGCATGATCGGAGACGACGAAGCCACGGTCGTAGTTGCGGCGGCGGCGGTTGCCACGCACCCGCATCCATCCGGACGCGAAACCAAGCTGCGCGCGCTTGAAGCGGCGCATCCACGCACTCCCCGCCGCCGAGGGCGGGGCCAGGATCAGCTTGCCGGCGAACTCCGCACCGCGGGCCTGCTCGCTGACCGGCTCGGTGGCGAGCATCGGAATCCCGGCCTCACGATAGACCGCCACGCCGGTGGCGATCGCGCCATGCAGCAGCGCCGGCTGCGTATCCAGCGGCAGCAGTTCGGCCAGGATCCGCTGTGCCTTGCCCAGCGCGTAGCAGAGCAGCACGGCCGCCTCGCCGCGCGCTTCGCATTCGCGCCGCCAGGCCACGATGTCCGCCGCGACCTGCGACGTGTCCGGCCAGCGGTACACCGGCAGGCCGAAGGTCGCCTCGGTGATGAAGGTGTCGCAGGGCACCACCTCGAACGGGTCGCAGCTTGGATCGTGCTGCCGCTTGTAGTCGCCGGAGGCGACCCAGACCCGTCCCGCATGCGCGATCCGCACCTGGGCCGAGCCGAGCACGTGCCCGGCCGAATGCAGGGAGACCTCGGTGTCGCCGAGGGTGAAGCGTTCGCCGTATGCGTGCGCGCTGCAGTCCACATCGCCCAGCCGCCAGCGCAGGATCGGCAGGGTCTGCGTGGTGCAGTGGTAGTGGCCCATGCCGTTGCGCGCGTGATCGCCATGGCCGTGCGTGATCACCGCCCGCGGCACCGGTCGCCACGGGTCGATGTGGAAATCACCAGCCGGGCAGTACAGCCCCTCGGGCCGGAGCACCACCAGGTCGTCGTTGTCGGCATCCGCGTTCATGCCTGCACTGTGCCGCCGCGCTCGTGCAGGAGGTGAGAATCCGCATGAACGGCAGCCTGCAGGGGGATGCGGCAGAATCGGTGCATCTGTCTGCAAGGAGCTCGCCGTGATGACGTCAGCACTGCCCGCGTTCGAAACGCACGAGGTGGGCAACCAGCCGCCACCTTTCGGGGGGCGCAATCTGTGGGCCGACGACGTCGCACTGGCCGAGGCAGTGCAGCGCGAAGGAGGCGCCGCGTTCACGGGCCAGCTGGCGCGCTATGGCGGCCTCGCCGGCGATGAGCTGTACCGGATCGGCTTCGATGCCAATCGCGATCGGCCGCGCCTGCGCACCCACGATGCGCAGGGCCATCGCATCGATACGGTCGAGTTCCATCCGGCGTACCACCAGCTGCTGACGGCGGCGAAGACGCACGGCGTGGCCGGGCTGTCCTGGCACGACGGGCGGCCGGGTGCGCATGTCGCGCGCGCGGCATTGAGTTACCTGCATCACCAGGCCGAGGCGGGGACCAGTTGTCCGCTGACGATGACCCACGCCGCTGTCGCCGTGCTGCGCCAGGATCCTTCTCTCGCCGCCTGGGCGGACAAGGCGGCGGCCCCGCATTACGACCCGCGTGACGTGCCGATCGCGGACAAGGCCGGGATCACCCTGGGCATGGGCATGACCGAGAAGCAGGGCGGCTCGGACGTGCGCAGCAACACCACGCGGGCCGAGCCCCAGGCCGATGGCAGCTATGCGCTGGTCGGCCACAAGTGGTTCTTCTCCGCGCCGATGTCCGATGGCTTCCTGGTGCTGGCGCAGGCGCCGGGCGGCCTGAGTTGCTTCCTGATGCCGCGACGCCTGCCCGATGGCAACCGCAACGCGTTCCGGCTGATGCGCTTGAAAGACAAACTTGGCGACTGGTCCAACGCCTCCAGCGAGGTGGAGCTGTGCGGTGCCTGGGCGCAGCGTGTCGGCGAAGAAGGGCGCGGGGTGGCCACCATCATCGGCATGGTCATGATGACGCGGCTGGACTGCATGCTCGGTGCCGCCGCCGAGATGCGCATGGCCCTGGCCCAGGCGCTGCACCACACACGGCACCGGAGCAGCTTCGGCACGCGGCTGAGCGAGCACCCGCTGATGGCCAACGTCCTGGCCGATCTGGCGATCGAATCCGAAGCGGCCACGGTGTTCGCCATGCGTGTGGCACGCGCGGTGGACCAGTCCGGGGCCGATCCGCAGCAGGCCGCGTTCGCGCGCATCGCCACGGCCGTGGGCAAGTACTGGGTGTGCAAGCGCGCGGCCGTGTTCGTCAATGAAGCGCAGGAGTGCCTCGGCGGCGCGGGCTATGTGGAGGAGTCGATGCTGCCGCGCCTGTACCGGCAGGCGCCGTTGAATTCGATCTGGGAAGGCAGCGGAAACATCCAGTGTCTGGACGTACTGCGTGCCTTGTCACGCGAACCGCAGGTGCTGCACGCGCTGGATGCGGAATTGAATGCGGTGGCCGGTGCCGATGCGATCTATGACGCCGCACTGCGGGCGTTGCGCGTCCAGCTCGCGGCCACGCCGGAGCAGGCACAGGCCCGCCGTATCACCGAACGCCTGGCGCTGCTGTTGCAGGCCGCGGTCCTGCTGCGGGCGCAGAGTCCGAACACATCCGCCTTCATCCGTTCACGGCTTGGGGCCGAGCACGGGATGGCCTTCGGCACGCTGCCGGCGGATATCGATGTCGCGGCCGTGCTGGGCCGCGCACTGCCCTGACGCAGACGCCCCCTCCAAGGGAGGGGGCGTCGTGACCCACGTGATGCCCTTGAAGGGGCGGCCGGACTCAGCGCTTGGCTTCGTTGGCGTTCTTGTTGGCATCGTCCGCGACGTCGCGCGCCTTGTCGGCGACCTTCTGCGCGGCATCGGCGGTGGACTCGCTGGCGTGGGCAGCCGCATCCTTGGCGGCGACCTTGGCTTCGCCGGCAGCCTCGGAGGTGGCCGCAGCAGCGCGGTCGAGCGCCTGTTGGGTATCGGCGGCAGCGCGCTCGGAGGCGGCCGCGGCATCATCGGCAGCACTGCGGGTGGCCGCAGCAGCCTTGTCGACGGCTTCGCGCGCGGCGGCATTGGTGCTGTCGGCGGCCTGCGCGGCGTCACGGCGGGCCTGTTCGGCCTCCGGGCCCTTGCACGCGGCCAGGCCGAGCAGCAGGGAAGCGGCCAGCAGGGAGGTGGTCAGCGGACGGATCTTCATGTGGCGCTCCAGAACGGCGATGGATGGGAGGCCAGCCTAGTCATGCGCCTGTGAAGACGCGGTGCGCGCGGCAGCGCGGCAAAGAACACCCAAAGAAAAAGCCGCTGGCGAACCAGCGGCTTCTTCAGACGTGCTTGAAGAAAGAAGTGATTACTTCTTGGCTTCTTCAGCAGCGTCCTTGGCCTGCTCAGCGGTGTTTTCCGCAGTCTTGGCAGCGTCCTTCGCCTGCTCAGCAGCAGCGTCGGTGGCAGCGCCAGCAGCCTGGGCAGCGGCATCAGCCGAAGCGTCAGCAGCGGTGGTGGCGGTGTCAGCAGCAGCCTGGGCAGCGTCAGCAGCCGGGGCGCCAGCAGCAGCGGCCTGGTCAGCAGCGGCCTGGGCGTCAGCGGCGGCTTCGTTGGCCGAAGCGGCGGCGTCAGCAGCCTGCTCCTGCTTCGAGCAGGCGGTCAGAGCCAGGCCCAGGGCCATTGCGATCAGCAGCTTGTTGATGCTCATTGTTGTGAATCCTCGTCGTTAGATTAGGCAACGCGCTATTGCGCGCCCGGCAACATGATGACAAGCCACGATTTGCTGTCAAGCGATCGCGCATTCAGTTTTGAGAAATGCGCGTTAAACCAAATCAAATCAATTCGATAGCGATGGCGGTTGCTTCGCCGCCGCCAATGCACAGGGTAGCAATTCCGCGCTTGGCGTCGCGCTTGCGCAACGCGTTCACCAGCGTGACCACCAAGCGTGCACCCGACGCACCGATGGGATGACCCAATGCGCAGGCACCGCCATTGACGTTGACCTTGTCATGCGGAATGCCCAGCTCGCGGATCGGCGCCATCGCGACCACGGCGAAGGCTTCGTTGATCTCGAACAGATCCACCTGGTCCAGCGTCCAGCCGGTCTTTTCCAGCAGCTTGTGGATCGCACCGATCGGCGCGGTGGTGAACCACTCCGGCGCCTGCGAATGGGTGGCGTGGCCGACGATGCGGGCCAGCGGCTGCAGGCCACGGGCGGCGGCGTCTTCCTCGGCGAGCAGCACGACCGCGGCGGCGCCGTCGGAGATGCTCGAGGAGCTGGCGGCGGTGACCGTGCCGTCCTTCTTGAACGCCGGGCGCAGGGTCGGGATCTTGGCGATGTCCGAGCGGCTCGGCTGTTCGTCCTGTGCGTACTCGACCTCACCCTTGCGGGTGCTGACCTTCACCGGCACGATTTCACCGTCGAAGGCGCCGTTGGCCTGCGCGGCCTGCGCGCGGCGGACCGATTCGATGGCGAAGGCATCCTGGTCCTCGCGGCTGACCTGGTACTTCTCCACCGTGCATTCGGCGAACTCGCCCATGGCCTTGCCGTCGTAGGCATTGACCAGGCCGTCGTGCGCCATGTGGTCGATCACCTGGAAGTTGCCGAAGCGGTTGCCGGTGCGCGAGTTGGGGATCATGTGCGGGGCGTTGGACATCGACTCCATGCCGCCGGCGACCACGATGCTGGCCGAGCCGGCCTTGATCAGGTCATGCCCCAGCATGATGGCCTTCATGCCCGAGCCGCACACCTTGTTGAGGGTGGTGGCGCCGGTGGAGACCGGAATCCCGGCGGCGATCGCGGCCTGGCGGGCCGGCGCCTGGCCGAGATTGGCCGGCAGCACGCAGCCCATGATCACTTCGGAAACGTCCGCAGCCGGTACTCCGGACTGCTCCAGGGCCGCTGCGATCACGGTGGCCCCCAGGGTCGGGGACGGCACGCCGTTGAACTGGCCCAGGAAGGAGCCGATGGCGGTGCGCTTGGCGGCGGCGATGACGATGTTGGACATGTGCAATCTCTTTGGTGCGTGAGCGAAGAGCGGAATGGGAACGCGGGCGTTGGAAGCCGACGCATTTCCCGGCAGACTGCGTGGGGGTCGGTCCAGTATAGAGGGTCGGCATTGACTGCCGGTGTCTGCCCGGGAGGCAGGCAGGTGGGGAAGGTCCATTCACAAGGGGAGCAGGGATGAAGCAGGTTGTGATCGGCAGGTCGGCCTTGGCCGCGGCATTGGCGTTGGCACTGAGTGCCTGCGGAGGCGGAGGCAGCAATGTCCGCGGGGATCTGGAGCCGTCGCCGCCTCCGACCCAGCCCCCGTCGCCGCCCCCCACCACGCCACCTTCTCCACCACCGCCGACGGCGCCGACGCCGCAGCCGGCGATCGACGCGCACCTGGCCATCGTCCAGGCGGGGCCGGCGCAGTCCGCCGGCTGGACCGGTGCCGGCGTGCGCATCGGCATCGTCGATTCGGGCGTGAACCGTGAGCATCCCGCGCTCAGCGGGCGGGTGCTGGCGAACTACACCTACGTCGATCCGCGCGTGAACAACGTCAATGTGGACGACGTGGTCGGCCACGGCACCGTCGTCGCCGAACTGGCCGCCGGTCGCAGGGTAGGCAGCTGGCCGGGCGGCGTGGCCAGCGAAGCCCAGATCGTCTCGGCGCGGATCATCGCCGACAAGCGCCCCGTCGATGACGGCTCGGGCAGTGGCAACGAAGTGAACGGTGCGATCGGCCTGGACGGCGTGCATCAGGACCTGATCGCGGCCGGCGTCAAGATCATGAACAACTCGTGGGGCGGCCTGTACTGGACCAACCCGTCGGCCACCGCGCCGATCGCCCAGGAATACCGGCCCTTCATCATCAGCAACGGCGGCCTGGTGGTGTTCGCCACCGGCAACGAGAGCAAGCCCAATCCCTCCAGCATGGCTGCGCTGCCCAGCCAGGTTGGGCCGGGCGGCAGCCTGCCCGCGGCGGATCTGGAACGCGGCTGGCTGAGCGTGACCGCGGTCGATACCGCAGACCCGGGCAAGCTGGCTTCGTATGCCAACGCCTGCGGCGTCGCGGCGCAGTATTGCCTCGCCGCACCGGGCACGGTGGCCTATGTCGATCCGGCCAACAAGGGCGGCACGCCGGAGTACTACTATGGCTCGGGCACGTCCTATGCGGCGCCGCTGGTCTCCGGCGCGGCGGCCCTGGTGTGGCAGAAGTATCCGTATTTCACCAACGACCTGGTGCGCCAGACGCTGCTGGGCACCGCGACCGATCTCGGCGCGGCCGGCGTGGACCGGACGTTCGGCTACGGCCTGCTCAACATCGCCAAGGCGATCAATGGTCCGGCCAGGCTGGACTGGGGCGATGTGACGGTCAACGTCGCCACGCTGGGGCTGGATTCGGTGTGGAGCAACGACATCAGCGGCAACGGCGGCCTGACCAAGCAGGGTGCGGGTGCGTTGACCCTGGCCGGCGCCAATACCTACACCGGTGACACCATCATCGAGCGCGGCACCCTCGCGCTGCGCGGCGGTGCGTCGCTGCGGTCCAACGTGCTCATCGCGCCGCAGGCCGGCAATCCCAATGCCGCGGCGCTGCAGTTCATGAACGGCACCACGCGGGTCAGCGGCAACGTGGACAACGGCGCCAGCGTGATCCTGCGCAGCGACAACATCGATGCCGCGATCGAGGGCAATTACCTCCAGCGTGCCGGCGCGCAACTGGTGGTCGCACTGGGTGCCAACGCGCTCATGGTGACCGGCACCGCCACGCTGGCCGGCACGGTGCGTGTGGACAGCATCATCGCCGGTTACGTCCCCCGGGATGGACGCACGCAGCCGCTGCTGCACGCGGATGGCGGGGTGACCGGCAGCTTTGACAGCGTCACCAACGGGCTGGCGCCCGGCACCCTGCTCCAGGCCAGCCTGCTGCATGCGAACAACGACGTCACCCTGGTCATCGACCGCGTCAGCGTGACCAGCGCGAGCCTGCAGGCCGGCCTCGGTGGAACCGCGCTGGCGTCGGCGGCGCGCGTGGAATCCGCGTTCGAGGTGCTCGATGGCAACGGGGCGGCGCTGGACGGGTTCGCGGACGCGGCCGGCCAGCTGCAGCAGGTCGATGGGGCCAGCGCCTTGCAGGCGAGCCTGGACAGCCTGTCCGGCAAGGCGCATGCGCTGGCGACGGCGGCGACCTTCGACAGCATCGACATGAACCGTCGTGCGCTGTCGGCACGGGTCGGTGACGTGCAGGCCGCACCGCGCCTGCGCGGTGCCTGGCAGAGTGCGTTGGGCGAGGCGGGGCAGGGCAGCTTCGCCGGCAACGGGGTGGCGACCCGAGGCTGGATGATGGGCCAGGACATGGCGCTGGGCAGCTACGGCATGCTCGGTTTCGCGTTCGGTGAAACGCGCAGCTACGGCAGCCGGGAGTGGGGCAGTGACCGCGGCCGCGATCGTCAATCGCAGGCGCAGGTCTATGCGGGCTGGGGGACCGGCCGTGCGTATGCGATGGGCCAGATCGGCGCCGGCCAGTTCACCCGTGAGATCGATCGCCAGCTGCTGCTGGGGGCCGGCCAGTACGGCGTCAACGCGCGCTACGGCGGCAGCTTCAGCGCGGCCAGCGTGGAATCGGGCTACCGCTTCGGCAGTGCCACCGCCTCGCTGACGCCTTACCTGGGTGCCGAGTACGCCCGGGTGGACAGTGACGGTTTCAGCGAAGCGGGCGGCATGGGCTTTGGCCTGCGCGCGCACGATACCGTGAGCACGCGCAGCCAGGCCCTGGCCGGTCTGCGTGCCGAGCGTCGCTGGGGCGGCTGGTCGCTGCGCGGCTACGCCGAGTGGCAACAGCATCTGTCCAGCGACGGCCTGGCCTTGGACGCCAGCTTCGTCGGGGTCGAGGCCTGGGCACCGGTGGCCGGGTTGCAGCCGGCCCGCTCGGGCGGTCTGTTCGGGCTTTCGGTGGAATCGTGGCTGAGCCGCACCAGCCGCCTGGCCTTCGGCTACGACCAGCGCTTCGGCCCGCGGGGCGATCTGCGCCAGGTGCAGCTGCGCTATTCGGCCGGGTTCTGACAGCCGGTCTCACTGTGACGTGTGTAAAAAAAGAGGGCGCGATCGATGATCGCGCCCTCTTTCGTTGTATCGCCCAACGGCTCAGTTGCCGCGCAGGGTGCCCCGGCGCGGCGTGCTGGGACCCAGCGGCATCTTCAGTTTGCCGATCGACAGGATGCGCGATTCGGCGATCTGGTCGGCGGCGCGCTGCGGAGCGATGCCCTCGCTCTGCGACAGCGCGAAGATGCGGCCGAGGTTGTGGTAAATGCTGCGGATCAAGCGCATCGCACGCTCGCGGTTGTAGCCGTCGATTTCCAGCGAGACGTTCATGACACCGCCGGCGTTGACCGCGTAATCCGGTGCGTAGAGGATGCCGCGCGCATGCAGTTCGTCACCCACTTCCAGGCTCGAGAGCTGGTTGTTGGCGGTGCCGCAGACGATCCTGCACTTCAGGCGCGGCAGCGTGTCCGGATTGATCGCCCCTTCCAGCGCGCACGGGGCGAAGATGTCCGCGTTGACGTCGTAGATGTCCTCGGGCCTGACCGCTTCGGCACCGTATTCGGTGACCGCGCGGTCAACGCGCGCGCTGTCCAGGTCGCTGACGTACAGCTTGGCGCCGCGGTCGCGCAGCAGCTTCACCAGTTCCATGCCGATATGGCCCAGGCCCTGCACCGCGATGCTGGCCTTGCCGACTTCCTCGTGGCCCAGCTTGTGCTGCATCGACGCCATCAGCGCCTGCAGGGCGCCATATGCGGTGAACGGTGCCGGATCGCCGGAGCCGCCATGCACCTGGTGTACGCCGGTGACGTACTCGCTCTCCAGGTAGATGTTCTCCATGTCGTTGACATCGGTGCCGACGTCCTCGGCAGTGATGTAGCGGCCACCCAGCGAATCCACGTAACGGCCGAACGCGCGGAACAGCACCTCGGACTTGTCGCGCTTCGGGTCGCCGATGATCACCGCCTTGCCACCGCCCACGTTCAGACCGGCCAGCGCGTTCTTGTAGGTCATGGTGCGGCTCAGCCGCAGCGCGTCGGCGAGGGCCTCGTCGGTGCTGGCGTAGGGGCGCATGCGCACACCGCCCAAGGCCGGGCCGAGCGTGGTGTTGTGGATGGCGATGATCGCCCTCAGACCGGCGTCGCGGTTGTGGCAGAACACCACTTGTTCGTGACCGGTGGTTTCGAGGGTTTCAAATAACATGGTGGCTCCGATGGTGCGAACGGTGGCGAACAGCGGCGAACGCGCCAGCAAAAGGTGGGTTGTAAAACAAAAAAAGCGACGTCGTCGGGTCTCGGACGGGTCGCGCGGCGCCATTCTAGTGCATTCCGGCGGAGGGTGTTGTCAGGGCTCTCCCGTCGCGTCGCCATTAAAGTTGCTGAAGCGCAGGCCGATGCCGTGGCAACGGTGTGGATGGCCGGTCATCGCAGGAAGGATCACGTGGGCGCAGTCGCAACAAGGCAAGTGCGGGATCCGGCGTGTCCAGGGCCATGGGCGTGATCGGCGTGATGCTGGTTGGCGCCGCCGTGCTGGCCTTGCTGGGGGTGATCGGCCTGGTCCGCCACCGGCGTGCCGTGGCGCAGCCATCGAGGGCGCGTGTCGCCGCCGGGCAGGCGGGGGCGACGGCAGTGCCTGCCGCCGCTCTGTCGCCGGGCACCGATCCGGTCGCGGTGCTGCAGGGCGGGCTGCACACGCTCGCGCTGGTGCCCCGCAGTGGCGATGCCGCCGATGCCGCGGCGCCGCACACGGTGGAGCTGCGCGATGCCGTCACGGCGTCGCTGCTGGCCCGTGACTGGTCGGCCAAGCACCTGCCGCGCCGGCCGCAGCTGCTGCCGCAGCTGATCCAGACCGTCAACGACAGCGATGCATCGGCACGTGCGATGGCCGCGATCATCAGCCAGGATCCGGTGCTGACCGGCAACCTGCTGCGCATCGCCAACAGCCCGGTCTACCGGGTGCAGGCGCGCCCGGTGGAGACGCTGCAGCGCGCGGTCACTCTGGTGGGGACCGATGGCATCCGCCAGATCATCAGTGCGGTGCTGGTGCAGCCGGTGATGCAGCTGCAGTGCGATGCGTTTCCGCAGTTCAGTGCGGTGATCTGGGAGCACGCGCTGCTGGCCTCGCGCGCGGCCGCCGACCACGCCCGCACGGTGACCCACGAAGATGGCTTCGCCGCGCAGTGGCTGGGCCTGACCCAGGGCCTGGGGGCGGCGCTGGTGATGCGCCACCTGCTCGATGCCTGTGCGCAGCAGTCGGTGGCCGCGCCGCCGCGTGCGCTGGCGGCGGACCTGCTCGACAGCTGGACCCTGCCGGTGGCCAGTCGCATCGCGGCGGCATGGGAGCTGCCCAAGGCCGTGCACGACGCCTTGATCCGCCAGAGCGGCAGTGGACTGGCGGCGAGCCTGCGTTTCGCCCGCGCGGCGGCGGCGGCCAGCCTGCTGTGCCGGCACGGCCAGATCGGCCAGGTCCAGGCGCTGGCCCTGCTGGAACAGCTGGACGGCACGCCGCCGCATGCGCTGCAGTGGATCTGGCGGCGCGTGCACGGGCGCGCGGTGGAGACCCTGGACGGTGAAGAAGCCGAGCTCGAGGTCGCCGGGGCCGGCTGAGCTAGAGCTGCGATTCCAGCGGCAGCCAGCTGATCGCGCGCGCGCTGGCGCGCAACCAGAACCCGGTGTCCGGTTCGGTATACAACCACTGCGGTGGCTGGGCATCGCGTTCCAGCCAGCGGACGTCACCGTCCGGCCCCAGGGCCACCCAGTAGCTCTGGCTCGGGCTGGCCAGGCGCAGGTACTCCTGGCGCAGCTGCCCGGCCAGCACGGGGTCGTCGAACAGCACGCCCATCTCGGTGTTGAGATAGGCCGAACGCGGGTCGAGGTTGAACGAGCCCACGAAGCCCCGCCGGTCATCGACCATGAAGGCCTTGGTGTGCAGGCTGGCGCCGCTGCTGCCGAACAGGCCGCCGCCATCGACGTTGCCGCGCGATTTGAGTTCGTACAGCTGCACGCCACTGCGCAGCAGCGGCGCCCGGTAGTGCATGTAGCCACTGTGCACGGCGGCCACGTCATTGGCGGCCAGTGAGTTGGTGACCACCCCGACCTGGGCACCACGCGCGACCATCGCGCCCAGCCCTTCGGTGCCTTCCTCGCCGGGCACGAAGTAGGGCGAGATCAACAGCGCCTTGTGCTGTGCGCTTTCCAGTTCCTGGACCAGGCGCGTCACCAGCCAGCCGGCCTGGTCGTCGCGGCGATGCTTCATCGGCGGATCCGAGGCGATCTCCACGTTGGGCGTCCAGTGCAGGTCGAGTGCGTCGCGGTAATATGAGCGCTCCGCCTGCGAACGCGCTACGCGCGCCAGGTACGGCTTGGCACTGTCCAGCCGCGCTTCGTGTTCGCTTTCGCGGATCAGCAGGCGCAGCTGCGGTTCGGTGTAGAACGCCAGGGCGCGGATCGGCACCGCGGTGTCGCTGTTCCAGTAGTCGTCGAAGATCGTGTTGGCCTGCTGCACCGCTGCACCGGCCACCAGCAGGTCCAGGTCGCGGAAGTTGACGTCGGGGCGTGCGCTGAAATACTCCTCGCCGATGTTGCGGCCGCCGACGATCGCCACGCGTCCGTCGGCGATCCAGGACTTGTTGTGCATGCGGTGGTTGACGCTGAAAACGCGCTGCACCATCTCGACCAGGCGCCAGAGCCCGCTGCGGTTGCGGAAAGGGTTGTACAGGCGGATCTCGATGTTGGGATGCGCATCGAGCGCCATCATCAGCGCGTCCTTGTCCTGCGCGTTCATGTCGTCGAGCAGGATCCGCACGCGTACGCCGCGCTCGGCCGCGCGGTACAGCTCGTTGGCCATGAGATGGCCGATCAGATCGTCGTGCCAGATGTAGTACTGCAGGTCGAGGCTGCGGCCGGCGTGCTGGGTGATCACCGCGCGTGCGGCGTACGCGTCCAGCCCGTCGGACAGGAAGGCCACACCGGTCTGGCCGGGGTGTTCGGCCTGCAGGCGGACCAGCTCTCGATCGATCGGGGTCTGGTCGGCCTGGGTGGGCAGCACCATGGAACGCTCGCCCACGGCCCGCGGGGTCAGGTGATCGGCCAGCAGCAGGCCGCTGAGCACCAGCAGGATCAGCAGGGCGACAACGATCCCCAGCCAGCGCAGCAGCCGGCGCCAGAACGGTTTTTTCTCGGTCATGCCCCGATCGTAAGCGGCCGGGGCGTGCAGGGCGAGTGCTGGCGCGGTTTAGAAGCGCTCGTCGGGCGCCAGGTAACGCCACTGGCCCGGTACCAGCTTGCCCATCGCCACGCGGCCGATGCGCAGGCGGCGGATGCTGATGACCTCCAGCCCGACCTGGGCGCACATGTCGCGCAGCTGGCCCGGATGCACCGGCTTGATCGCAAAGCGCAGGCGGGTTTCGTTCTGCCAGCTCACCTTGCACGGTGGCAACGGCCAGCTGCGGAAGCTGAGGCCGTGCGCGAGGCGCTTCATGCCGTAGGGCGCCAGTTCGCCACTGACTTCGACCAGGTATTCCTGCTCCAGCGTCGCACCGCGATCCTTCAGGTGCGAGATCACGCGTCCGTCCTGGCTGACCACCACCAGGCCGCTCTCGTCGTCGGACAGCGGCATCACCAGCTGCAGGGCGTGGAAATGCCGCTGCAGCAGGGTCACGCCGGTGGCATCGAGGTCGCTGCGGCTCTCCGGGGTGACCAGCGCGCACAGTTCGTCCGAGCGCATGCCGGCCGGCTTGTGCAGCAGCATGCTCACGGTTTCGGTACGGGTGGCTTCGGCGTTCTCGCGCAGCACAATCGTCTCGTCGGTGACCATCGTCTGCGGTTGTTCGACCACCTGGCCGTTGACGGTCACCCAGCCGCCCTCGATGTAGCGCTGGGCGTCGCCACGGGAGCAGCCGATCAGGCTGGTCAGGCGTTTGTCGAGTCGGATCGGGTCGGTCATCGGGCAGGCAACATAAAACGGGAAGCGGGCGGGGAGTGTACTGGCTGGGGCGCGGCGCTGCGCGATGACGGCCGCCGCAGCTCAGCCCGGCGTGCGTTCCAGGTGGGTCAGGTACAGGCGCAGGTCGAACTCCAGCTGGTGGTAGTCCGCTTCCATGTGGGTGCACAACTGGTAGAAGGCCTTGTTGTGGTCCGATTCCTTCAGGTGGGCCAGTTCATGCACCACGATCATCTTCAGGAACGGCGCCGGGGCCTCGCGGAACACCGTGGCGATGCGGATCTCGCGGCTGGCCTTGAGCCGGCTGCCCTGCACCCGCGAGACCGTGGTGTGGGTGCCCAGTGCGTGCTTGAGGACCTGGAGCCTGCTGTCGTAGATCACCTTGGACAGCGGCGCGGACTGGCGCAGGTAGCGCTCTTTCAGGCCCTGGGTGTAGTCGTACAGCTGGCGGTCGTTGCGCACCGTGTGCAGCTCGGCGTAGCGGCGTTCCAGCCATGGCCCCAGCCGGTCGCCCGCGATCAGCTCGCGCACCTGCTGCTGCAGGGCGTCGGGATAGCCGGCGAGGTACTTCAGGGCGGTCATGCAGGCGGTTGGGGCGGGGCGGGCAGACCAGTATGATGGGCTCCGGAATCCCGCAACAACAGATGCTAGGCGTATGGCGAAGGCAAATCCCCTGCAGGAGCAGCTGCTCAAGGCTGGGCTGGTCAAGAAATCCCAGGTCTCCCAGGCCGCCCGTGAACAGGTGAAAGCCCGTCACGGCAAGGCTCCGGCCGCGCCCAGCGAAAGCCAGCGCGAGGCCGAGCGCCTGCGCGCCGAAAAGGCCGAGCGCGATCGCGCGCTGGAAGCCGAGCGCAAAGCCAAGGCCCACGCCCAGGAACTGCAGGCCCAGGTCCGCCAGATCGTCGAGGCGCACAAGGTCAAGCGTGAAGGCGAGAGCGAGTACCGCTTCAACGATGGCACGCTGATCCGCACCCTGCTGGTCAACAACGTGCTGCGCCGCCAGCTGGCCTCGGGCAGCCTGGTGATCGTGCGCCATGGCGACGGCTTCGAACTGCTGCCGCGGGCGGCGGCCGAGAAGGTCCGCGAGCGCGATGCCAGCGTGATCGTGCTCGACAACAGCCAGCCCGGCAGCGAGCCCAGCACCGGCAACGCCGAGGACGATGCGTACTACGCCCGGTTCCAGGTGCCGGACGACCTGGTCTGGTAAGCCCCGTCTGAAGCGTTCACCCGGCGCCGCGGGCGTTCAGCCCCACGTCGGCTGGACGTCGTGGGCCGGGTCTATGCTGGTGGCCTGACACCGGCATGGGAGACACATCATGGCGACAGGTTGGGCAGGCGACGGCGCCGTCCAGGATCAGATCGACGCCACCGTCGATGACGCCATCCAGCGGGCCCGCGCACAGTTGCGCGACGGCCCCGGATTGACCCACTGCGAGCACTGTGACGCGCCCATTCCCGAGGCGCGGCGGAAGGCCGTGCCCGGCGTACGACTATGCGTGCGCTGCCAGGAAGACGAAGACGCCGCCCAGCACGAAGGCAGCGGCTACAACCGCCGCGGCAGCAAGGACAGCCAGCTTCGGTAGGTGCCGACCGTTGGTCGGCACGCAATAACGCATACCGACCAACGGTCGGTATCTACAACCGGCGTGGCACGCGCCCTCAACCGTCCCCCTGGATCCCGCCGGGTGCCTGCGACGGATCCCGCCACCGGCGTACCGTGCGCTGGAAGAACATGTTGTTCGGCATCTGCAGCACCGTGCCTTCATGGCCGTTGCCGGTTTCCTGCAGCGTGGTGTAGATCAGGTTGATGTCGATCACCCGGCCCTTGAGCCCGGGTTTCTCGCCGTTCTCCAGCAGCTCGATGTAGTCGTGCAGGCGGAACGGACGGGTGGTGAAGATCAGCAGCGTGCAGAAGATGTTGGACAGCACGCTCCACGCGGCGAAGAACGCCACCGCGCCGACGGCGGCGAAACCGGTGAAGGCAGTCCACAGCACCGAGGCCGATGCGCCGACGATGCTCAGCACGATCAGCACCGCACCGAAGTTGATCACGAAGCTGCTGATGCGGCGCGCGCCCATCACCATTTCCGGCGGCAGGGTGTAGTGCTCGCCGAGGCGGCGGATCAGCCGACGGGCGATCAGGCGCAGCAGCCAGGCCACCAGCACGGTCACCAGGATCTGCAGGGCAGGGACGCCGTATTGCAGCCAGTCGTGGGTCCAGGCGGGCAGATGGTCTTTCATGGGGGCGGAATTCCTTTGCAGCGATAGTGCCGATCCCGCCATGGTAATGCCGATGCGCATCAGCGCATCGTGGTGCCCGCTTACTGCACGGGCCTGCCGTACACGTCGAACGCAGCGATCATGGTGGAGACGCACAGCGGCGCATTCTGTGCGTACTGCACACAGACATCCGGCGCCTCGGGCGCCAGCGTGACCCGGATCTGCAAGGGGCTCCACGGCAGCGTGCAGCCGGTGGCCAGTGAGAGCAGCAGGGCCAGGCAACTGGAAGGCATGGGGATACTCCTTGGCGGGGCCGGTAGTGACAAGGGATTGGATGCCGCTGCCACCGGAAAGGTTTAAAGACCGCGCGGAAAAAGAAATCCATCGGCGGCTTAAACCTTTTCCATGCCCCCCGCATCCAACGGATATGCTCGACACGACCATGCCCACTTCCAGCGCCCCGACCGAGGCCGATGCCGCCGATGACCATGCCCTGGTGCGTGCCGCGGCAGCCGGTGACGTCACGGCGTACGAGCGGATCTACCGGCGCCATTCGCCACGGGTGTACGCCGTGCTCTGGCGCCTGTGTGGCGGCCATGCGGCCCGCGCCGAGGATGCCCTGCAGGAGGCCTTCCTGCAGGCATGGCGCGCGCTGCCGGGCTTCCGTTTCGAAAGCAGCCTGGGCACCTGGCTGCACCGCCTGGGCGTCAACGCCGCACTGATGGAGCTGCGTGCCAACGCCACCGGCGATGCACGCGATGCCGGCGAGGAGGGCTGGGAGTCACTGGCGATGCTGCCGGCCCAGGACCGCTGCGCCGGCACCTCGATGGACCTGGAGCGGGCGCTGGAAACGTTGCCGCCACGGGCCCGGGCGGTGCTGGTCCTGCATGACATCGAAGGGTGGAAACACCAGGAAATCGCCGACCAGCTGCAGATGGCCGTCGGCAGTTCCAAAGCACAGTTGCACCGTGCGCGCGGCCTGCTGCGTGCGCGCCTAGGAGAAACCGCATGAACCCCCATGATTCCGATCACGACGAGCTGACTGCACGCCTGCATGCCCTGCCGGCCGAGCGCGTCCCGCCGGCGCGGGTGTGGCAGGCCATCGCCGCCCAACTGCCGGCCCAGAGCGCGGCCCCGTCCCCGGCGGCGACCGTGCCCACGTTGTCAACGCGTCACCGGCGTCGGCGCTGGCCGCTGCGCATCGGGCTCGGCCTGGCGGCCGCGCTGGCGGTGCTGATGGTGGTGCCGACCCCGGTCCCGCATACGCCGGCACCGTCGCTGCTGCAGCGCCAGGCCGATGCGATGGCCGGCGAGTACCAGCAGGCCATCGCGGCCCTGCCCAATGCCGAGGTCACCGAGGAATGGCGCCCGGCCCTGCACGAACTCGACGCCAGTGCGGACAACATCCGTGCGGCCATCGCTGAAAATCCCCGCTCGCGCTATCTGCTCGGGCAACTGCAGCGTACCTATGCGCTGCGGCTGGAACTGACCCAGCAGGCGGTGTTGTCCACCGGCCTGCCCACCTGAAGGAGAACCCCATGCGTATTCCTCTGTCCCTGATCGCCGCGCTCGCCCTGTGCCTGCCGCTTGTCGCCCAGGCCGCTACCAGCATCAACGAGCGCCATCCCCTGGGCGCTGGCGGGCGCGTGGAAATCAGCAACATCTCCGGCAAGGTCACTGTCCGTGGCTGGGATCGCAGTGACGTGGCGCTGACCGGCTCATTGGCCGACGGGCTCACCCTCAAGCAGGACAAGAGCAGCAACCGCGTGCGCTGGGAAGTGGAGTATCCGCGCGGCCGCAGCAACGGCGGGGCGACCCTGGAACTGCGCGTGCCGCGTTCGGTGGAAGTGCAGCTGGGCACCGTCAGCGCCGACATCGACGTGGCCGATATCGACGTGCGCCGCCTGCAGGCCAACAGTGTCAGCGGCAGCATCACTGCGGCCGGGCGCAGTGGCGAGACCACGTTGAACACGGTCAGTGGTGGCATCCGCTCGCAGCTGCAGACCGCACGCCTGGATGCGCGCACGGTCAGTGGCCAGTTGCTGGCCGGCGGTGGGGCGTCAGGGGAAGTGGCGGCCGAATCGGTCTCCGGCCGGGTCAATGTCAATGCCGGGCGGATCCAGCGGCTGGCGGTGGAAACCGTCTCGGGCAGCCTGGACGTGAGCGCGACCGGCATGGCGCCGGGCGGCAAGGTGACGATGCAGACGGTCAGCGGTTCGGTCGCGCTGAAGCTGCCGGTGAACGTATCGGCGCAGTTGAACGTCAAGACGTTCAGTGGCGGAATCCAGTCCGATGCCGGGCAGGTGGAGAAGCCGCGCTATGGTCCGGGCAGCAGCCTGGATGCGCGTCTTGGCTCGGGCGATGGGGATATTTCGATCAACGCCCATTCCGGGAGCGTGCGGGTCAGCCTGGGCCGCTGAGTGCGGCCACCGCACCGGCCGATGCCGGTGCGGTCGGCAGCAATGTCAGCCGGCTTTTTTCAGCGCCAGGGTATTGCCCAGCACTTCTATCTTGCCGCCACCCTTGCGGAAGGCAGCCAGATCCGCAGCGATGCTCTGGCTGCTGACGGCGGAATTGGACCCTTGCTTGCGGTCGACGCGAACGGTGTTGCTTGCCTTGGGGGAGGTCTTTGGCGTACGAGCCATGGATGCTCCTGCTATGGATGAAGCGTGGAAGAAAACGTCGACAGATCCTGCTGTTGTCGACGGTAGTCCTGCCGCACGAGGCGGCAATCATCGCCGCCCATGTCGAACTGGCGGCAGATCGCGGGTCGCTGCGAGTAGATCGTGCAGCGCAGGTGATAGGGGTCGATCGCGGCGCACCAGCCTTCTTCGTTGCGTGCCATCACCGTGCCGCCACGCGCATCGGTGTCCAGCAGATAGCCGGGCACGTTGTCGTCGGGCATCACGGTGACGGTGAGCCGGCAACACACCGCATCGCAACGACGGCAGTCGATGGGGTCGGGCTCGGACGATGTAAGGAGTGCAGCCAGGCGTTCGCCCAATCTGAGTGTCTCTTTGGCGGCTCGGGGTGAAGCATGCTGTGAACGAGCCGGATCACAGCGATGAGCGATCCCGGCACCGCGGACAGGCCGACGGTGGCAGTATCGAAGAGGACGGTGGCCAGTCAGGCCCGGAAGACGATGCTGGGTGCGTCAAGCGCATTGCGCTTTGAAGCCGAAAGATGATAGCGCTTTCGGCGTAACGTTTTGTTAATAAGGCCTTTCACGCCTCTTCAGGCCTTGTGGGACAAGGCCTGGCGCAACAGCGGGGTCAGTGGGCGGCGGCCAGTGCCAGCCCGTGGACCACACCGAAGGACGGATTGCCGCGGACCAGGGTCGAGCCCGGGAAGGCGTTGGCTACCGCCTGCTGCAGATAGCCGGCGCGCGACATGCCGCCGGTCAGGAACACGGCGGCCGGGTCGTGGCCGATATCGCTCCGCACCTGCTCCAGCAGGGCGGTCAGCTCGCCGAGGTAGCCGCCGGCGGCGGTTTCCAGCCGCGCGGCGTCGATCTGCACCTGCAGGCCACGCTCGATGAAGTCCAGCGCACTGTCATGGCGGGTCACGCTGCTCAGGGCGATCTTGCAGCGCTCGACCTCGCGGTACAGGCGCGCGGTATTGCCGGTGTCCTGCAGGGCGGTCAGGCGCGGGCCGAACGGCGCATCCACGTCGCGGTAGGTGTGCTGGCGGAAATCGCGCTGGCGGGTCATGTCCTGGACCATCGCCGCCTCCACGTAATGGTGGGCCGGCACCCGGGTGATGCCGCGGCCGAACAGCGGCATGTAGCCACCCAGGCTGAGGGCCAGGTCGATATCGGTACCGCCGCGGGCGATGCCCCAGGCGCGGTGGATGGTCGGGGCCTGGCCACCGCCGACGCGGGCATGCGCGACGTCGGTGGTACCACCGCCGATATCCACCACCACCGCGTCGTGCTCCTGCGGGCTCTCGGCGTGGTAATGCATCGCGGCGGCCGCCGGCTCTTCGAGGAAATCGATGCTGTCGAAGCCGGCTGCGATCGCCGCGCCGTGCAGGATCTCCAGCGCCTGCGCGTTGCCGGCCTCGCCGATCGAGCTGCGGAACTGGACCGGGCGGCCCAGCGTGGCGGTGCGGATCGGCGTGTCCAGCTGGCGCGAGGCGGTCAGGCGGATGTGCTCGAGGATGTGCGTGGCGATGCCGGCAATCGTCTGGCGCGCACGCGGGTGCAGGTTGTAGCCGAGCATCGACTTGGGGCTCTGCACCAGGTTGCCTTCGTTCTCTTCGAAGTAGGCCTCCAGCGCGTCATCGCCATAGACCGCGTTCTGCAGCAGGGTGGTGGAGCTGAGCGGCGCGCGCATCTGCTCTTCCATCCACTGCCGGCGCACCACGCGCAGGGCCTCGCGGCGCAGTGCATCGGGCGTGCGCTCCTGGCCGGCGGCGCGGGCATCGCGCGCGGCCGCATCGACCAGCCGGGCCAGATCGTGCTCCAGCGCCGGGGTCAGTTCGAAGTCATTCGGGTCGCGCATCACCTCGGGGAAATACACGGTGGTGCGGAACTGTTCGGCCTGGCCGAACTGGATCGGCACGACCTTGCCGTCGATCACCACGGCGGCGGCGGAGTTGCTGGTGCCAAAGTCGATGCCGAGTTTCATGCGCGGGCCGGGCCGGTGGTCAGGGGGCGCGCACTTTGCGGCAACAGGACCGCCGACGCAAGGGCAGGGGGTAACGGGCGGTTACAATGGCGGCCGTTTCGTTACCGAAGAGCTGTCGATGTCCGCCATTCCCGCCTGCCCGCAGTGCACCCTGGAAAACACCTATGCCGATGGCGCGCTGTTCATCTGCGCGGACTGCGGCCACGAGTGGGCGGCCGGCGACGGCGCGGGCGAGGCCCTGGTGGTACGTGACAGCAACGGCAACGTGCTGGCCGCCGGCGACACCGTCACCGTGATCAAGGACCTGAAGGTGAAGGGCTCCTCGATCCCGCTCAAGCAGGGCACCGTGATCCGCAACATCCGCCTGGTCGAGGACGATGCCGAGCACATCGAAGGCAACTCGGAGAAGATCAAGGGCCTGGTCCTGAAGACCTGCTTCCTCAAGAAGGCCTGATCGGCCTCAGTCGGCGTGGGTGCCGCGCTGGCGCCAGCGCTGCAGGCTGTCCAGCTTGGCCTGGTAGCGGGACTGCAGCGCATCGCCGTTTTCCGCGGCCAGGTCGCGCGCGCGCTGCATCTCTTCCGAGGCGCGGTTCGGGTTGCCGGCGAGGAAGTAGGCGCGGGCCAGGGCGAAGTGGAACGGGTGGGCCGTGTCATACAGGCGCACCGCGCGGCGGTAGTAGCGGACGGCCCCCGCATAATCGCGTCGCTGTTCCGCGCGCGCCCCGAGGATGTACTGCGCGAAGGGGTCGCTGTGCTGCACCCGGGCCAGGCGGTCGTCCAGCCGCTCGGCCTCGCGGGTGTCGCCCAGCCGACGGTAGAGCGCGCTGGCGTTGCTCAGGCTGACGCCGTGCCGCGGCTGCAGCCGCAGCGCGGTTTCATAGTCCCGGCGGGCCTGGGCCATGTCGCCCACGCGCGCATCGAGCACGCCGAGGTTGTTCCAGCTCCCGACGAAGTCCGGCGCCATGCGCAGGGCGGCCTGGAAGTAGGCGCGCGCGCCGGCGGCATCCCCGGCGGCCATCCGGTCGGCCCCCCGGTTGTTGTAGAAGTGGGCCAGCGCCCGTTGCCGGGTGATCTTCTGCGGCCCGTACCGGTCATACAGCACGCTGTGGTCCAGATCGACGGTGCCGCTGCGCCCGTCCAGCGCGATGCCGGCATTGACGTGGCCGACGCTGTAGATCACCCCGGAGGCCTGGTACCAGCTCACCACCTGGGCCACCTCCTGGACATGCGCGTCGATGCCGGCCAGGTTGGCCAGAGTGACGAACAGCAGGGTGAACGACAGGCAGTTGGCGCGCCGGGTCTGCCAAGTCTCGCCGATCGTGTAGGTTGCATCGGCGTCGTAGGCCAGGTGCAGTCCCTGCGCGTCGAAGATCATCTCGACCAGCCGCTCCAGGCGGCGCTCGCGCGAGTAACCGGGATCGATGACCCGCTCGTGCAGCAGGGCCAGCAGCGGGGGCGGCACGTCCAGAATCTGCGCCGGCGTGGGCAGGGCGGTGGCGGCGCCCGGTTCGGTGGCGATGGACGGCGGCGTGGTGTTTGCCGCCCAGACCGGCGCGGCGGCCAGGGCCATCCACACGATAAGTACTCTGCATGCGGTCATCGCCGTCACCTCGCGGGGCGCTGGGGTCCGTCAGGCCCAGTCTAGGCGCGTTGTCGGGCGGCGGCGCGCCGTTCATCGGCTGTCGGCGCCATCCACAGAGGATGTGGACCAGCGGTCGACAAACATGTGGATAACCGTGTGCAGCCACTGCGCGGCAACGGGTCTTTGAGGGTGGTCAAAAAAACACCGCCCGGCTTGCCAGCGTCGCCGAGACGACCAATCATGGCGGCATGCACTTTGAACCGATCCCCCTCCCTGCCGGACAGCTCGCCGCGCTGGAAACCGCCTACGCCGTGCCGCCGCGGGCGTACCACAACTGGTCGCACGTCCAGGCCGTCCTGCAGCACTGCCGCACGGTCGCCGACGCCGGCCCCGGCTGGAGCCGGCCGCGCGA
Organism: Stenotrophomonas sp. TWI1149; assembly: GCF_039673155.1. NCBI lineage: Bacteria > Pseudomonadati > Pseudomonadota > Gammaproteobacteria > Lysobacterales > Lysobacteraceae > Stenotrophomonas > Stenotrophomonas sp. TWI1149. The sequence continues at coordinate 170,977 of NZ_JBDJLB010000006.1, read as the reverse complement.
GGTGCAGCTGGCCGCGCTCTACCACGACGCCATCTACGACGCGGGCCGTGGCGACAACGAAGCGCGCTCGGCGGCCATGGCGCGCGAGGCCATCGCGCGCTGGTTGCCGGATGCCGGGATCGATGCGGCGCGCGTGGTCGAGCTGATCGAACTGACCGCGCGCCACAGCAGACTCGCGCCTGGCGATGTGGACCCCGAGGCCGCGCTGTTCCTGGACTGCGACATGGCCATTCTGGGTGCGCCGGCGGCGGTGTTCGATGCCTACGACCGGGGCATCGCGGAGGAATACGCCGGCCACGTGCCGGGCTTCCTGTTCCGGCTGAATCGACGACGCTTCCTGAGGCAGGTGCTGGGCCAGCCGCGCATCTTCCTGAGCGACTTCTTCCACCAGCGCCTGGATGCGCCGGCGCGCGACAATCTGCGTCGCCGGGTTGAGCGCTGAACCACGCCCGCTACACTGTGCGCGCTGTTTTCCCTCCGTGTGTGGCCATGCCCGTGTCCGTTCCAGATCCCGATCCGCGTCCGCAGCCGCCGGAAGAACCCGGCCCCAACGAGTGCTGCGGCAGCGGCTGCCCGCTGTGCGTGCTGGATCTGTACAGCGATGAGCTGCAGCGCTACCGCGCTGCGCTGGCGGCGTGGAAACAGCGCCACCCCGAGGCCACCGACTGAGCAAAGGTGCTGCGATGTCGCTACCCCTGCCACGCCCCTCCCGCTGGCCGCCGACGCATCACGCACGGGTCGCCCTGGCCACGCTGCTGGCCTTGGGACTGTTCATAGGCACCGCGCTGTGGACGCAATGGGCACGGGATGACCTGGACTGGGTGCAGGCCACGCTGAGCCTGTACCTGCACGGGCCGTGGGGGCTGGCGTTGCGCAGCGCCTACTGTGTCCTGGCGCTGGCGATCATGCTGCTGGCCCTGTCCCTGCATGCCAACAGCCGTTCACCGCGCCGCAGTGCGGCCGCACCACTGCTGTTCTCGGTCGCCGCGCTGGGGCTGATGGGGGTGGCGATCGGCGACAGCTGGTTGCCCGGGCGCGCGCCCCTGCTGGCACCGCTGGTGCACGGGGTGTCGGCCAATACCGCCTTCCTGTGCGTGAGCGTGGCGATGCTGCTGCAGAGCTGGTACCTGCGCGCCGACCCCCGCTGGCGCGACTGGGCCGGTCCCGCATGGTGGTGGGCCTGGCTGTGCTTCGTGCTGTTGTGGCTGCACGTGCTCTGGCGCGGGCCGCCGCGCGGCGCCGGCCAGAAACTGGTGATCGCGGCGGTGCTGGTCTGGCTGGTGTCGGTGGCCTGGCAGCTGTGGCGGCAGGCACGCCGCGACGCGCGCTGAGCGTCCGGCCACGCTGTGTACATGCCCTTGGCAGGGCAGGGGCGTATCGTTGGTGCACTAGTCATGGGATGCGCGACGATGCGGCGAGCCGGTTGGGGGATGATGCTGGGTGTGGTGCTGGCGGGGATGTCCGGACAGGCGCTGGCCGCGCCGCCGCAGCAGCTCAGTCACGGGCGTTTCGAGAACGTGCCGGTGTACCTGCCGGACGGTCGTCCGCAACGGGTGGTGGTGTGGTTCGACGGCACCGCCGGCCATGCCGACAGCCAGCAGCGCATCGATGCACTGCGCGCCGAGGGCGCCCTGGTCGCGCAGGTCGATGTCGCGCATCTGCGCCAGGTGCTGGCCCGCGAGAAGAGCGGTGACTGCGCGTTCGGTGCCGGTGATGTGGAGAATTTCTCGCGCTGGTTCCAGGCCTACCTGCACGTGCCGGGCTACCACCTGCCGCTGATCGGCGGCGATGGCGAGGGCGCCGCGCTGGCCTATGCCGTGGCCGCCGAGGCCGACACCCAGGTGTTTGCCGGGCTGCTCACCACCGGCTTCTGCCCATCGGGGGTACGCGAGCGCAAGGTCTGCGGCGCCGGCAGCAGCCATGGCCGCCTGCAGCCGGCCGAACTGAATTTCCCGTGGTTGAACGCGGGCGGCGATGTGCATTGCCCGGCCGGCGAATCGGCCGCGTTCGTGCGCAGGGTCGGCATGGGGCGCCAGTTCGAGCGCACCGCACGGGGCGATGCGTTGCCCGGCCTGTTGGCCGCGGCAAAGGTGATCGGGGCACAGAAGGGCGTCAGCCTGGCGCCGCCGCCGGATGATCTCAAGGGCCTGCCCGTGGTCGACGTGCCCTCGAGCAAGGCCGGCGATACCTTCGCCATCTTCGTCTCCGGCGACGGCGGCTGGGCAGGCCTGGACAAAGAGGTGGCCGCCTCGTTGAGCGAGGCCGGGGTGCCGGTGGTCGGCGTGGATTCGCTGCGTTACTTCTGGACCGCACGCACCCCCGAAGGCTTCGCGCGCGACCTGGAGCGCATCGCCACGCACTACAGCCGCCAGTGGCAGCGCCGCAACGTGGTGCTGGTCGGTTTCTCGCAGGGCGCCGATGTGCTGCCGGCGGCGATCAATCAGCTGTCACCGGCCACGCGGGAGTCGGTGTCGATGATTGCGCTGTTGTCGGTCGGCAAGACCGCGGACTACGAATTCCATGTCAGCAACTGGCTCGGCGGCGGTGGCGATGGCCTGCCGATCGCGCCGGAGGTGGCCCGGCTGCCGGCCGGCAGGACGTTGTGCGTGTACGGCCAGGACGATGGCGACGCGCTCTGCCCGTCGCTCCCGCCCGGTGGCAACGCGCAGATCATCGCGCTGCCCGGCGACCACCATTTCAAGGGCGATTACGATCGTCTCGCGGATACCATCGTGCAGCACCTGCCCGCGCGTTGAGCGCCAGCGGCAGCGGACAGCACCCACGCTGCGTGCCGGCACGGGATCAATCGTGCCGGCGCGGGTCCAGCGAGATCAGCCGGGTTGCATCGAGCAGGGCGGCAGGCAGGTGCACGCCGCCTGGCGCGGCCAGATAGCGGGCCCGCCAGACCGGCGCGAACTTCGACTTGAAGCGACGCAGCCCGCTGAAGCCATAGAAGCGCTCACCGTGCCGCGCCACCACATTGGCGAAGCGGTTCCAGCGCCCGGCCAGGCGATGCTGGGCGAGCCCGGACAGCGGCGCCATGCCCAGCGAGAACCGGTGGAAGCCCTGTTGGCGCCCCCACAGGAACAGCTCGATGAACAGGAAATCCATGGTCCCCTTGGGCGCGTCATCGACATGTCGCATCAGGTCGACCGACAGTTCGTTCCCGGCCGGCGCCTGCCACAGATTGGCGAAGGCCACGATACGCCCCTCGGCCTCGACCAGCGCCACCGGGAAGCGTGACAGGTAGGCCGCATCGAAGCTGCCCAGCGAGAAACCCTTTTCATCGCCGGCCTTGTCATCCAGCCACTGCTGGGAGACCACCGACAATGCAGGCAGCAATGCAGGTACGTCCTCGGGCGTCGCAACCCGGAAGCTCAAGCCACCGCGCTTGCCGCGGTTCCAGGCCTGGCGCAGATCGGCGCGATCGCGGCCTTCCAGCGTGAAGTCCTGCAGCGGCACCATTGCCTCTTCGCCAAGCTTGACCAGGGTCAGGCCCAGGTCGAGGTAGGTCTGCCAGTGCGCTTCACCGACCTGGTAGAACACCGGGCGCAGGCCCAGCCGGTCGGCCTCCTCGCGGAAGCGCCAGATCAGCGCGCGCACCACCTCCGGTGGGCCGACCGGATCGCCCATCGCGATCAGCGAACCGCCGTAGCGCTGCATCATCACGAAGCCGCGCTGCGAATCATCACGCAGCACCGCCTTGTCCGCGGTGAGCACCAGGCAGGCCTGGGTGTCCTCGGCGGCGGCCAGGATCGGGGCGAGCGCGTCCAGCGTGGACGCATCGGCGGCTGGCAGCGGACTGCGCGTGCTGTGCAACAACCGCGCCAGGCCGAAGATGGTCAGCGCGATCGCCACCAGCAGCAACGCACGCAACGCACGTGGCGCGTTGCCCTGCAGCGCGAACTGCCACCACAGCTCGTTCTGGTATTCCACGTGGCTGTAGACGAAGAACAGCAGCCAGATCACGGCGACCAGGACCAGCCCGAGGTTGCGGATCCACGGCCATGACCAGGCTTCATCCAGCAACGCGCCCTGGCGGTAGAACTCGCGGCGCGAGGCCCACAGCGCCGCGGCCACCAGCAGCGCCGACAGCGCGATCAGTACCTGCCCACCGCGCAGCCAGATCGGCAAGGGGGAGAGCACACAGATGCCGAGTGCGAGCATCCACGCGGCATGGCTGCGTCGCTGCAGGCCCTGGCCGATCAGCAGCAGCGCGACACCCGCCAGACTGCCCAGCAGGTGCGAGGTCTCCAGGATCGGCAGCGAGGCGGTGACCAGGTGCCGGCGCGACGTCGGCAGTGTGCCGTCGATCACCAGCGCGGCGCCGACGCTGAACACCGCCAGCGCGATGATCTGGGGCAGCCACGGGCGCAGCGCGGTCCAGCCGACCCGGGTCGCCCCGGCACCGGCGCGCAGCGGGCGGCGCAGTGCGGGCGCGACCGCCAGCACCGTGGCCAGCAACAGCGGCAGCACGTAATAGGTGACACGGTAGATCAACGCGGCGGCCAGCACCGCGGCCGGGGCCACCTGCGGCAGCAGCTTGAGCAGGCTCCACTCGAACACGCCCAGGCCGGCCGGCACGCTGGAGATCAGGCCGGCCAGCACCGCGACCAGATACAGCCCGACGAAACCGGGCAGACCGATCGGGGTATCCATCGGCAGCAGCACATAGAAGGCCGCGCTGGCCAGCACCAGCTCGACCACGCTCAGCGCGGTGACGCCCAGCATGGTGCGCCGGTCGGGCAGCCACAGCGCGTGCCCGCGGATCTGGAAACTGCGGCCCTCGCGGCCGACCAGCAGCACCGTGCCCGCATACGCGAGCAGGCCCGCAATGCCGATCGCGCGCACCGCCTGCACCGGGATCGGCAGGGCCAGCGCCGCCGCACCCGGTTCAAGCACGAAGGCCAGCGCCAGCAGCAGCCACGCGCCGAACACGAAGCCCAGGGTGCTCATCAACACGACCTGGCCGATCTCGCCCAGGCTCAGGCCGGCACGGCCATAGCCGCGCAGGCGCACCGCACCCCCGGTGAGCGCGGCAAAGCCCAGCGTCTGCCCCAGCGTATGCGCGAGGAACGCGGTGATGCCGACCCGTGCCGGATGCAGGCGCTTGCCGCTGCGGCGCAGGCCGATCGCATCGAAGCCGATCAGGCACGCATAGCTGGCCAGCCCGAGCAGCACGGTCAGCGCGATCTGTCCGGCGCCGAGATGGTGGAAGGCCTCGCGGATCGCGCGGTAGCCGTGCGCGTCGAATTCGTTGGCAAGGCCGCGCAGGGCCAGGGCCAGGATCACCAGCGGGATGACGACGGTGGCAGCGCGGCGCCAGGGGGCGCGGGCCGGGGTCGGAGCAGGGGCGGTGTCGGTCATCGGTACAGCGTGCTCCGGGGTGGGCGATGAAGGAGTCAACGCAGGCGTGGCCGCCTGGCCGGCAAATCGTGCGCCTGATGCCGACGCTTGCCAAGCGGGTGCGCTGTGCATGCTGTGGCCGCTTTGCAGGCAGGGCCCGGCACGCGCGCGCCGCATCGGTGACAATGCCGTTTCATCCAGAGGAGCAATCGCCATGTTGGAACGTTTCGATGTCGGCCCGCGCATGTCCGAAATGACCGTGCACAACAAGGTCGCCTATCTCTCCGGGCAGATCCCCGAAGACACCAGCCAAGACATCACCGGGCAGACCCGCCAGGTGCTGGAAGAAATCGACAAGCTGCTGGCGCTGGTGGCCAGCGACAAGCAGCACATCCTGCGTGCGGAGATTTTCCTCGCCGACATCGGCGATTTCGCCGGCATGAATGCCGCGTGGGATGAGTGGGTGGTGGCAGGCATGACCCCGGCACGCGCCACGGTGGAAGCCAAGCTGGCCGATCCGAGCTGGAAAGTAGAGATCGTGGTGACGGCGGCCCTGCCGTAACCGTACCCTCCCGCCGCCGTCGCGAGGCGTCCAGCGCCCCGCGTTACGGCCGGGGCGCGCTGACCAGGTCGATGCAGTCCACCGGACACGGTGGGATGCAGAGCTCGCAGCCGGTGCACAGATCGGCGATGACGGTGTGCATGTACTTGGCGCCGCCGACGATCGCATCGACCGGGCAGGCCTGGATGCATTTGGTGCAGCCGATGCAGTCCGCTTCGATCACCACCGCGACCTGCGGTGCCTTGTGTTCGCCGCGCGAGCGGTCGAATGGCACCGCCGGCACGCCCAGTACATCCGCCAGCGCGCGCGCGCCGGCATCGCCGCCGGGCGGGCAGTGATCGATGCCCGCCGCGCCACGCGCCATGGCCTCGGCATACGGGCGGCAGCCGTCGTAGCCGCATTGCCCGCATTGGGTCTGCGGCAACAGTCGATCGAGGCGTTCGGTCAGGGTGTCGATGGTGGGGCTCATGGCGTGGCGGTGGCTGCGCGGCGGGGCATCAGGCCCGGCTGTGCCGGGCAGGGGGCGTGCTCGCCGGTTCCGCCCGACGGGACTTGATGGGCTTGCCGCGATACCAGGGCTCGTGGGCGAGCGCGAGCATCGGGCGGTCTTCGCGGCTGTCGCCGTAGGCGTGGATGCGCAGGTAGCGCGCGAGGTCGTAACGCCGGCGGATGTGCTCCACCTTGCGCGGCCCGCAGTCGCCCTCGGCATAGCGCCCGGTGAGGCGTCCGTCGCGGCTTTCCAGCCGGTTGCAGATCAGGTCCAGCCCCAGCGCCTCGCACCACGGGCGCAGATACAGGTCCAGCGAGCCGGACACGATCACCACGGTGTGCTGCTGCGTGAGGTGCCAGTGGATCTGGTCGAGCATCTCCGGCCGCATCAGCTCGGGCAGCACGTCACGCGCATAGCCCGCGGCCTGGGCGGTGATGTCCTCGACATGGCGGTCGGTGAAGGTCAGGCGGGTGACGCGCGCGCGCAGGCGCTCGGCCGAGATCAGCTTGAGGCGGTAGGCCAGCAGCCACGGACCCACTTTCCACCAGGCCCGTGCAAGCTGTTCGGGGGTGGCCACGCGGCGCAGGAAGCGGCCGTAGGTATCGCAGGTGGTGACCGTGTGGTCGAAATCGAACAGCGCCAGTTCCAACCCACACCTCCAGGCAGAAGAGCGTGGCAGGGCGACCGCGTGGCCGCCCTGCCGCCGCGGTCAGCGGACCGGCATGCCCGGCAGCGCGGCGCTGTCGGCGTCCAGCAGGGCGAGCGCGCCACCGTCGAAACCGGCCGACAGGATCATGCCTTCGCTCAGGCCGAAGCGCATCTTGCGCGGGGCCAGGTTGGCGATGAACACCACGCTGCGGCCCACCAGCTGTTCCGGCTCGCCGTAGCTGGCGCGGATGCCGGAGAAGATCTGGCGCTTGCCCAGGTCACCGGCATCGAGTTCGAAGCGCAGCAGCTTGTCCGAGCCTTCCACGAATTCGCAGACCAGCACCTTGCCGATGCGCAGATCCAGCTTGGCGAAGTCGTCGATGCCGATGTAGGCCGGTGCGGCCTCGCCATCGGCCGCAGCGACCGGTGCCGGTGCGGCAGCGGGCTTGGCCGGTTTGGCCGGGGCGGCGGGGGCCGGGGTGGCGGCCTGCAGGGTGTCTTTGGAAGCGTCGGTCATGGCGTCGATTTTTTTCGGGTCGATACGGGTAAACAGGGGCTCGTACACCGCGATGGTGTGCGCGGTCAGCGGGGCGGCGATGTCGGTCCAGGCGTGCACCGGCGCGGCCAGGAAGGCCTCGGCCTGCGCGGCGGTGGCCGGCAGTACCGGCTTGAGCGCGGTGACCAGCACGCGGAACAGGTTCAGGCCCTGGGTGCAGACCGACTGCAGCTGCGCGTCCGCGCCCTCCTGCTTGGCGATCACCCACGGCTTTTCATCGTCGATGTAGCGGTTGGCCTCGTCGGCCAGTGCCATGGTCTGGCGCAGCGCGCTGGCCGGATCGTTGCGCTCGTACGCCTCGCGGATCGGCGCCAGTGCGGCGACGAAGCGGTCGTACTGGGCCGCATCGGGCAGCGCAGCGGCCAGGCGGCCTTCGAAGCGCTTGCTGATGAAGCCGGCGCAGCGGCTGGCCAGGTTGACGAACTTGCCGACCAGGTCCGCGTTGACGCGCGCGATGAAGTCGCCCAGGTTCAGGTCGAGATCGTCGACGCCGCCGGAGGACTTGGCCGCGAAGTAATAGCGCAGCGCTTCCGGTTCAAGCCCTTCATCCAGGTAGGTGCGGGCCATCACGAAGGTGCCGCGCGACTTGGACATCTTGGCGCCGTCCACGGTCAGGTACCCGTTGACGTGCAGGCGGGTCGGCGCGCGGTGGCCGGTGCCCTGCAGCACCGCCGGCCAGAACAGACCGTGGAAGTTCACGATGTCCTTGCCGATGAAGTGGTGCAGCTCGGTGCTGGTGCCGGCGCGCAGGTGCGCGTCGAAGTCTTCGCCGGTCTTCGCGCAAAGGGCCTGGAAGCTGGACAGGTAACCGATCGGCGCGTCGAGCCAGACGTAGAAGTACTTGCCCGGGTGGCCCGGAATCTGGAAGCCGAAGTACGGCGCATCGCGCGAAATGTCCCACGCGCGCAGGCCGCCTTCGGCGTTGAGCCACTCACCCAGCTTGGCCTTGACGCCGGGCAGGGCGACGTCGCCGGCCAGCCACTCGCGCAGGAAGCCTTCGAAGCGGCCGACCTCGAAGAAGAAATGCTCCGAATCGCGGATTTCCGGCGTGGCGCCGGAGATCACCGATTTCGGGTCCTTCAGGTCGGTCGGGCTGTAGGTGGCGCCACACACTTCGCAGTTGTCGCCGTACTGGTCCGGGGTGCCACAGTTCGGGCAGATGCCCTTGATGTAGCGGTCCGGCAGGAACATGCCTTTGGCCGGGTCGTAGAACTGGGCCACGGAGCGGCGCGCGATATGGCCTTCGGCCTCGAGCTTGAGGTAGAAGGCTTCGGTCAGCGCCTTGTTGGCCGCCGAGTTGGTCGAGTCGTAGTGGTCGAACGCGACGCCGAACGCGGCGAAATCGCGCTCATGGCTGGCCTGGATGTTGGCGATGAAGGCCTCCGGGGTCACGCCGGCCTTTTCGGCCGCGAGCATGATCGGGGTGCCATGGGTGTCATCGGCGCAGACGAACCAGGTCTTGCCGCCGCTCATTCGACGCGCGCGCACCCAGATGTCAGCCTGGATGTAGCCGACCAGGTGGCCCAGGTGCAGCGGGCCGTTGGCGTAGGGCAGGGCGGTGGTGACGAGAGCGGTGCGGGTCATGATGGGCGCTGTTGCCAGGGGAACCGGGGATTATCGCACGCCAAAACGCAGTAACCCGGCCGAAGCCGGGTTACGGCGGCTGGAACCCGCGCGGGGCTTACTCGCGGACCCAGGTCTGGGCGCGGCAGATGAAGGCCACGCAGCCGGACACGTCCAGCTTGGCGCCGCCGGTCTGCAGCTTCATCTTGGACTTGTAGGTCTTGCCGTTGCCCGGGTCCAGGATGGTGCCGCCGGACCAGGCGTTGGCGCCATCGGCCTTCAGGTTCCACAGGATGGTCATGCCCTTGACCGGCTTGTTCTTGTTGGCGCCCTCGCAGCCGTCGCAGACCGGATTGGGGCCCTTGTCCGAGTGCAGGATGTCCACGACCTTGCCGGTCAGGGTGCCGTTGGTGGCCTGGGTGATCTCCACGATCGACTTCACCTTGCCGGTCTTGTCGTCGATGGTCTTCCAGCGGCCGACGGCGCCGTCGGCGGCGCTGGCCGACATCGCGGCCATCATCAGCGGCAGCGCCAGCAACAGGGTCTTGAAAGTCTTGCGCATGTTCCCCTCCCAGGGATGTCCGTGAACGCCGGCGCAGGCGGCCGGTACAGGGCCGACTGTATACCCATTCGCTCCGGTACGGAACGTGCCCGGCGCACGGTTCAGCCGGCGTCGGCCGGGATCTCGTACAGCTCCAGCGGCAGGTCGTCCGGGTCGGCGAAGAAGGTGAACCGGCGGCCGGTGTACTCGTCCACCCGGATCGGCTCGCAGGCCACGCCGGCCGCGGTCAGCCGCTCGATCATCGGTTCCAGCGCGTGCACGCGGAAGGCCAGGTGGCGCAGGCCCTGCGCCTCCGGGCGGCTGGGGCGGGGCGGTGCGCCCGGGAAGGAGAACAGCTCCAGCTGGCTGCCGTCGGGCAGGGCCAGGTCGAGCTTCCAGGAGTCGCGCGCCTGCCGGTAGTTTTCGGCGATCACCCGCAGCCCGAGCACGCGCGTGTAGAACGCCTTCGAGCGCGCGTAGTCCGCGGCGATCAACGCTACGTGGTGCACGCCGATCAAGGAAGAAGCATGCGTATCGTTCATTGCAGGGTGTCCAGCCAGCGCCGGGCGATCTGCAGCGCCAGCGGATAGGGTTCGGGGGCGTTGCGGTTGCTGAGCACGATCACCGTGAGGCGCTGCGCCGGATAGCGCAGGATCACGTTGCGGAAGCCGATGCTCTCGCCGCTGTGCCACTGCGCGCCACCGTTGAGCCGCCAGCCGAAACCGTAGAACGGCACGTCCGGCTCGGCGGTGCGCGTGGCAGGCGAGAACATCTGCTTCAACGATGTCGCCTTCAGCAGGCGCTGGTCATACAGCGCCGCGTCCCAGCGGGCCAGGTCATCCAGCGACGAATACACGCCGCCATCGCCGAGCACCGCACTGGTCGGGCTCTGGTCGGTGCGCTGCCAGCGCCCGTCGCGCTCGGTGTAACCGTAGGCGCGGCGCGCGATGTCGTCCACGCCGTCCTGGTGGGCAACGCTGTCGCGCATGCCGAGCGGCAGGAAGATGCGCTGGCGCAGGAAGCGGGCGAAATCGGTGCCGGAGGCCTTGCCGACGACCAGCGCCAGCAGCGCGTAACCGCTGTTGCTGTAGCGGTAGGCCGTGCCCGGTGCGAAGTACGTTCGATCCTGCCCTTCCAGTAGATGCAGGACATCCTGGTCATGCACCTGCGCGGTCGCGTCGGCGGCCATCAGGTCTTCGTAGTCGAGCAGGCCGCCGGTGTGGCTGAGCAGCTGGCGCAGGGTGATGGCATCCGCCGCGGCCGGCAGCGAGGGCAGCCAGCGCTTCACCGGATCGTCCAGGGTCAGCGCGCCATCTTCGGCCAGCAGCAGGATCGCCGCGGCGGTGAACTGCTTGCTGACCGAGGCCAGGCGGAAATTGGTCTGCGCGGTCACCGCGGTGCCATCTTCCAATACCGCCAACCCGTAGCCGCGACGGAACACCGGTTTGCCGTCGTGCAGCACCAGCACCGCCGCACCCGGAACCTGGCCGTCGTAGCGCTGCATCAGCGCATCGATGCCCGGGTCCGGTGGCGTCAGCACCGGCGCTGCCGCGACAGCACCGCTCCCGGCGATGCACATCGCACTGATCCACACACGCAGATGCCGGACGATGTGCATGCTCGTTTCCTTCGGGGGTCAGGGCGCAGGTGTTGTCGCACCATTTGGGCTGGCGATCCAGCGGGCGATCTTGGCATCCAGGATGTCCAGCGGCATCGAGCCGTCGCGCAGCACTTCCTCGTGGAAGCGACGCGCATCGAAACGTGGTCCCAGCGCCGCCTTTGCCTTGTCGCGCAGCTCCATCATCTTCAGCTCGCCCAGTCCATTGGCCAGGGTCTGGCCGGGCAGGGCCATGAAGCGCTCGACTTCGGCGGTGGCATCGGCGGCGCTCATGTCCGCGGTCTTGACCAGGTAATCGACCGCCTGGCGCTTGCTCCAGCCCTGCGCGTGCACGCCGGTGTCGGCGGACATGCGCGCGGCGCGGGTCAGCGCGGCCTGCAGGTAGCCGATGCGCTCGTACGGATCCCGGTAGACGCCCAGTTCCTCGCCCAGCGATTCGGCGTACAGGCCCCAGCCCTCGACGAAGGCGATATCGCCGCCCAGGCGACGGAAGCGCGGCAGCTTGTCCAGTTCCTGCTGCAGGCCCAGCTGCACGTGATGGCCCGGGATGCCCTCATGCAGGAACTGCATCGGCGCGGACCAGCGGCGGCGGCTCGGCAGATCGCCGGTGTTGATGTACAGCACGCCCGGGCGCATCCCGTCCGGCAGCGGCTGCTGGTAGCTCACCGCGCCGGCGGTGGCCGCGCGCTCGGGCTCGACCGCGCGGATCTCCATCGGTGCCTTCGGCAGCGTGCCGAGCAGGGTCGGCAGGCGCGCATTGACCTGGCTCTGCAGCTGCTTGTACCGGTTGATCAGCGCATCGGCGTTGGCGTACTGGAAATTGCGATCAGTACGCATGGTGCGCAGCAGCTTCTGCTGCGAGCCGCGGAGCCTGTTCTCTTTCATGATCGTGGCGATCTGCGCCTGCAGCGAGGCCACGCGCTGTTCGGCCAGTGCATGGATCTGCTCGGGCGTCAGCGTGGAGGCGGTGCTCTGCACGATGGTCTGCGCATACCAGGCCTTGCCGCCGGGCAGGCCGGCCAGGCCATCGGTGCTGCGCGCGGCGGGCAGGTACTCGGTGGCGATGAAACCGCGCAGGGCGCGGTAGGACGGCATGATGCGGAACTCGATCATGCGCTTGTACTCGGCGGTGATCCGCGCCTTGTCGGCCGCCGGAAAATCCTCGGGCAGGTTGCGCACCGGCGCCCAGAAGATGCTCTCTTCGGCGGTCGGCTTGATCACCGCATCCAGCTGCGGCAGCACTTTTTCCATCAGATCGCGCGGCTGCACCACGCCGGCGGCCATGCCCTGGCGCATGTTCGCGATGGCCTGCTCGAACAGGGCGGGAATGCCCAGCGAGCGGCGCGACCAGCCGTCGTAATCCTGCACCGTGTTGAACGGTTGCGCGCCGGAGCCGGAGCCGAGGATGGCCATGATGCTGCCCAGGTTGTAGTACTGGCTCACCGGCAGCATCCAGCCGGGGAACTGCTCGGCCGCCAGCGACATGCGCGCATCGCGCACGAAGATCTCGTAGCTGAGCAGGTCCTGGCCGGTCAGGCCGTCCGGACCGATCTTCTCGACCTTGCCCAGCCATTCCACGGTGAAGTCATGCGACTGCTGCCGATAGGCGGCCGAGAGGATGTTGGGGAGCTGGTCGTTGTGGCGGCTGTCGCCCTGGAAGGTGGCCTGCAGCGGATTGAGCCGCATCGAGGCATCCCAGTACTCGTCGTAGATGCGGTCCAGCTGGGCGGCCTTGCTCTGCTGGCGCACCAGCGGCTGGCGGGCCGGGGCGGCGGCCGGGCGTGCACGCGGCTTGGCCTTGGGCTTGGCGGCGGGCCGGGACTGCGTCGCGGCGGGCCGGGTGGCCTTTTTCTTGGCAGCTTCGGCCGGGGCGGCGGCGCTGAAGGCCATCAATGCGGCGATGGCAAGCGCCAGGGCGCGGGCGGGGTGGGGCATCGGCTGTTTCCGTAAACGCACAGACACGGGAGCTTGCCCGATTCGCCTGCGTACGGCCAGCATCGCTCCCCGGTCAGCTTTGTCATGTACGGCGCCCAGTCAGCTGCGGCAGCGCAGGGCTGCCGCAGGAATCAGCGATCGCCGGCGCGGGTGAACGGCATGGTTTCCGGGGCGACCGCGCCGCCGGAGATGATGAAGCTCATCGCCTGGTCCACGGTCCAGTCGGTGGGCGTCAACAGCTCGACCGGCACGATTTCCAGATAGCCCGAGGTCGGATTCGGGGTGGTGGGTACGTAGACGGCGGCCAGCTCGCGGCCGCTGCCTTCTTCCTTCATCACCCGCGTCACCAGGCCGACCGACTTCATGTCGCGATGCGGGAAGTCGATCAGCACCACGCGCTGGGTGCTGCCCGGTTCGGTCTGCAGCATGTCCAGCAGCTTCTTGGCGCTGTCATAGATGATGCTTGCCAGCGGGATGCGCTTGATCACCGCACCGAACCAGCGCAGCAGGCGCTGGCCGATCACGCGGCGGCTGAGCACGCCCACCGACAGGATCACCAGCAGGGTGGCGGCCAGGGCGATGATGTCCTGCATCCATTCGACCTTGATCCAGCCCAGGTAATGCGGGAACGAGGCGGCGATCTGCTCGGACAGCGGCACCACCAGCGGGCTGGAAATGCCCGAAAGCAGCACGAACACGAATTTGACCACCACCCAGGTCAGCCAGATCGGCAGCAGGGTCAGCAGGCCGGTCAGGAACAGCCGCTGCAGGGAGGGACGCGGAACGAGTTGGGGGGCTTCGGGCGACATCCGCGCATTGTAGCGGGGGCGATGCCCGGTTTACGCTGCCGGTCCCCGCAGGACGCGGGGTCCGGGGAGAACACTGTGGTGAGGAATGGACTGAAATGGGTGGTCGTCTCGATCCTGAGCCTGCTGTTGGCCGTGGTCGGACTCTGGGCGGCCTCGCGGTTCTGGCCGCTGCCGGCCGAGCAGCGCGAGGCGATGCGGCTGCTGCAGGCACCGTTGCCCACGCCCGGCGCGAATGGCTTCAGCGCGTTGTGGACCCTGCGCCATGACGGCCTGGATGCCGCCGGCCGCGAGGCCGTGATGGCGCAGGATGCCGCGCGTTGGCGGCAGGGGACGCCCGGCCAGCGGCCCCAGGACTCCAGCGCGGACGGGCGCTACCCCACGACCGCGCTTTCGGGCTCGGCGAGCTGCGGCCGCCGGGCCGTCGGCTGTCTCGAGGCGGTGCGCGCCGACCCCGACCGTTTCGAGGCCGCGCACGCCGGCCATGAAGCGCTGCACCAGCGCGTGGCCGCGATCGCCGGCTACGGTCACTTCGTCTCCCCGTTCGCACTGTTCGACACCGACCCGATGGCGCCGCTGCCGGCCTTCCAGCCGGTGTTCGATCCGGTGTCCGCGCATGCGCTTGCCCATGTGCGTGGCAACAGTGGCGCCGCACTCGCCGGTGCCTGTGGGGACATCCTCAGTGGGCGCCGGATGGCGGGGCAGGGCGACACCCTGGTCACCAGCATCATCGGCGCGGCGATGGTGGAGAGCAACGCGCGGGTGCTGGCCGACATCCTGGTCGAACTGCCCGCCGATGCGCCCGTGCCTGCGGTCTGCGACGCTGCACTGGCGCCAATGACGCCCGACGAGCAGAGCCTGTGCACCGCGATGCGCGGTGAGTTCGCGCTGGCCGGGGCGGGCCTGCGCCTGTCGAGTGGGGATGTGGAGGGAAATCGCCTGCTGTTGGATGTGCCACGCACCCAGGCACGGATCGCGCCGCGCTACGCGTGGGCATGCGCCGCCAGCGCCGAGCTGGTGGCCGCGCGGGATGCGCCCATGCCGATTCCCGGACCGGCACAGGATCGCTTTGCCTGCATCGCCAATCCGCTGGGCTGCACCCTGGCCAATATCAGCGGACCGGACATGCGGCAGTACGCGGGCCGCCCGCAGGACGCCGCCGCGATGCTGCGCCTGGTGGCGGCGCAGCGCTGGCTGCGGCAACAGCCGGTGGCGGTGTCCGTGGCGCTGCAGACGTTGCCCGAGGCGCTGCGTTCGCCCACGCGCACGCCGGTACTCAGCGAAGAGGGGCAGTGGTTGCAGGTGGATCGGCGCGTGGTCGTGGGCGAGCTGGGGCCGACGCTGCGGGTGCCGATGCGCGCGCCGGCACGATGAGCGGCGCGCGGTTGGCGGTGTTCTAGCGGTCGTCCATCACTTCCAGCGGCTGGAATGCACTGCCATCGCCCACCGTCTCCAGCGTCCAGCGGCGTGGCGAGGTGAGCGTCTCCCAGCGCACGCTGTCTTCGTCCGAGTCGATGCTGCCTTCGGTGTAGCGCACGCGGCGGGTCGCGTAGTTGATGCTCAGGCTTTCGGTGTGCCCCGAGTTGCGCATCAGCGAGCTGTTGTCGTAGCCGATCAACGCAAAGGCGCCGTCCTGCCAGCGGAACGTGAAGCTGGCCGAACCGGTCGACCAGCTGCCGGCATTGGAGAAGAAGAACAGCGTGGTGCGCAGCGTGCCGCGCACGATCGAGACGCCGGGGCCGTCTTCGAAGACATCGGACAGGTTGGGCGCCTCGTGGCGGGTGATCAACGTGTGGTTCTGCGCGGCGAGCGTGTACCCCCCCGCCGGACCGGCGAACGCAATGGCGAGCATGCGCGGGTTGCTGTCCAGCGGGCTGATGCCGAAGCCATCGTGTTCGACGATGTTGCGCGGATCCTGCTGGCGCAGCACCAGCACGAGATCATCGCGCTGGTCGCCGTTGAGATCGCCGCTGAGCTGTTCCTCGATGCGCCACCCGGACGGCAGGAAATCCTCGGCCGTGGTGGCGCGCGCCGGCAGCACCGGATAGTCGACCGGCGGTATCAGCAGTTCCTGCGCAGACGCGGTCAGGGCGGTGAGCAGCAGCGGGGTCAACAGGAGCAGGCGCATGGTCTTCCGGGGCGTGGATCAGGCGCGCGAGCATAGCAAGCGCGACATGACTCACCCCGCGCGCTGGCGTGCTTCGGGCTTGAGCCGCAGGTAGACCTGCTTGCGCACGCGGGCGATCACCTCGCCGTTGGCATCGACGATGTCATTGCTGAACCAGTGCAGGTATTTCCCGCCGCTGGCGGTGGCGGCACGCAGCTGGTCCAGCAGTGTCTCGTCCAGCCGGAACTCGGCCACCACCGTGCCGCGGCCCGGCTTGAGGAACTCGATCTCGCCGGCGCGATCCCAGACGTAGTAATCGCGTCCCAGGTTCTGCATCACGGTGAGCATCCAGAATGGATCGGTCATCGCGAACAGGCTGCCGCCGAAATGCGTGCCCACGTAGTTGCGGTTCCACGGGCGCATGCGCAGCTCGACGCGCACATGGCGGTAGTCCGGGCTGACATCGGTCACGTGGATGCCGGTGAACAGGAACGGCGGCCATAGATTGATGCCGTGGCGGAAGACGGAGGCCTTCATTCGGATCACGTCACGCTGGGGAGGTGACCGGAGTCTACCATTCGCTTGCGTATGGTGGGCGGTGGGAGCTCAGCCGGGGCCGCCGTCGTCGACCGCATAGCCGTTGCGCCCCGCGGCCTTGGCCTGGTACAGCGCCGCGTCGGCCCCTTCGAAATAATGCCGCGGTTCCGTGCCGGGGCTCGGGACGCGGGTGAACACGCCGGCGCTCAGGGTGATATGCGTGGTCGCGCCACGGCCGGCCGGAATCTCCAGGCCCTGCGCCCGCGCCACCAGGTCCTGCACCACCTGCACCGCGCCTTCCGGCGTGGTGTCGGGCAGGATCAGCGCGAACTCGTCGCCGCCGAAGCGGGCGGCCATGTCACGCGGTCGACGCGCGTGCGCACGGATTTCCTGGGCGATCCGGCGCAGCACGGTGTCGCCGGCCTGATGACCGAACTCATCGTTGTGGCGCTTGAAGTGGTCCACGTCGATCAGCACCAGGCTCAGCGGCCGCCCGCTGCGGCGGCCGGCGTCGTGCTCGGCCTGCAGGGTCTGCTCGAAGCGCAGCCGGTTGCCCAACCCGGTGAGCGCATCGCTGTTGGCCTGGCGCCGCCAGGCGCTCACCCGCCACAGCGTCCACCCCAGCAGGACGGTCAACATGCCGGTCAAGGCCGCGGCCGGTGCGAACCACAGATGGCCCGCACGCAGCAGCACGAAGCTGAGCAGCAGCGTCAGCGGCAGGGCGAGCACCCCGCTCAGCCACGCCCGCGGCAGCGTCAGCAACAGGCAGCACAGCGCCACCAGCAGCCCGGTGAGGGCGCTCTGCCACGCCGGCGGCAGCGGGTTGATCACCTTGTCGGCAAGCAGCATCGAGGCGACATTGGCCTGGTACTCGCTGCCACTCATCCAGCGCTCGCGGGTGGTCGGGGTGAGCAGTCGCGTCGCGACGCCGCTGGCGGTCATGCCGACCAGCACCAGGCGCCCGCGCAGCAGCGCCGGGTCGACGTCGCCGTCGAGCACATCCGCGTAGGACGCCTGCGGGAAGCGTTCGGGCGGTCCGGCGTAGCGCACGCGCACGTAATGGTCGCGGCGCCACTGGTAGGGTGAGGCCACCGTCGGCTGGTCGTCGTGCAGGCCGGGCAGCGGACCCTGCGTGTCGGCCAGTGCCAGTCCAAGCGCCGGCCAGTGCGGTGCGCCGATCCCGGCGGTGAGGTACAGCCCACGCGCGACGCCATCGCCGTCGACTTCGATATCAGTGTGGCCCAGGCCGGCTGCGTTGGCGGCGATCAGCGGGATCGGCAGCAGTTCCTCGGCCATGCGCGGGCCACTGGCGGGCGCGGCCAGCACCGGCAGCACCACGTGTCCGTTGCGGCGGATCGCCGCCGCCAGTTCCGCATCCTGGGTGCTGTCCTGGCGGTCCGGTTCGGACAGCACCAGGTCCAGCACCACGCGCTCGGCGCCGGCGTCGGTGAGCCGGTCCAGCAGGCGTGCGTGGGTGCCGCGCGGCCACGGCCACTGCCCAAGCTGCTGCAGGCTGTTGTCGTCGATCGCCACGATCAGCAGGCGCGCATCCGGCGTGTACTCCCAGCCGCCGACGTACGCGTCGTAGACCGCCTCATCCTGTTTCCAGAACCACTGCCCGTGACTGGCCACGACCGCCAGCGCACCGACCAGGGCGGCCAGCACGATGCGTTGCGGCCAGGGCAGGTGCAGGGGAGTCACAACAGCAGCCACAACAGCAGTGCACCACCCCCGGCGGCGTAACAGGTGCGGCACGGCAGGGCGATCTGCTGCGCCGGCGAAAACGGACCGGCGTACCCGTCCTCGTCGATGTACTGGACGCGCACGTGCAGCGTGCCGCGCCAGGGGCGCTTGATCGACACCTCCGGCTGGTCGAGCTCGCGGTCGAGCAGCGGCGCGCTGAAATCGCCGCGACGGTCCAGCTGCACGCGGTAGCGCTGGCCGGGTTCGCCGGCCTGCCAGCGCAGGGTCAGCTGGCCTTTGGCGGCTTCGGGCGGCTGCAGGGCCGGGTCGACCGGCAGATCGGTGAGGGTCAGCGGGAGGGGCTGGCCGAACCGGCCGCGATGGCCGTTGCGGTCCACCGACGCCACCCGCCAGACATAGTCACCCGGCGCCAGGTCCTGGCCCGGGCGCAGCTGCGTGCCGCGGCCGTCCTGCTCCAGCACCGGGGCGAGGAACTGCGGATCGCGGGCGATCTGCAGCACGGTGCGCTCGGCATCGGCAACGCGGGCCCACTCGAAGCGCGGTCGCGCGCTGTTGACGGTCTGGCCATGCAGCGGGCGCACGGTCAGCGGTGCGACCGGCTGGTCACGCACCTCGAAATCCTGCCCGGCATCCAGGCCTTCCACCTGCGCCGCGCTGACCGCGCGCACCAGCACGCGCAGATCGCCCGGCGGCAGGTCGGGCAGGGTGAGCGCGGTGGCGTCGGTGTCGCGCGCGAACAGCAGCACGTCGGGTTGATCGGCACGGACGACTTCGATCCGGTAGCCGACGGCGTCCGTCACCGGCTGCCAGGCCAGGGCTGCGGGCAGGGTGGCCAGCCGCTGCGGATCGGTGGAGAGCACGGGCGCGGGCAGCAGGGCCTCCAGGCCAGCGGGTCGCGTATCCAGCGAGGGGCTGCGCGTGGCCTGGCCACGGGTGACCAGGCGCTGGCCGCGGCGGTTGCCGACCTGCACGCGCCCTTCCAGCACTTCGGTCGCCGCGCCGCGGCCCTCAAGGCCGGCGCTGACCCGGAACACGGTGCCACGCACGCTGCTGGTCGCGGTGGGGGCATCGATGATGTAGCGCGACGCCGGGCCGTTGGCCGGCGTCACCCGGTTGCTGGCGCGGCCCTGCTCCAGGCGCAGGCGGGTGTCGACCATGCCGGTGTGACCGTAGCGGGAGAGCTGATCGAAGCGCAGGCGCGAACGTTCGCGCAGCTGCAGGCGCGAGTCATCGGCGAACACCACGGTGACGCTGGCATCCTCGCCGGTGACAAGTTCCTGGCCGATCCGCAGCAGATCGCCTTCCAGCACATCGCGGCGAGGCTGACCGTCGGCCTGGCTCTGCACCGGGCCGCGGACGGCGAGCACCCGCGCCGGGGCGGGCTGTACCTGCAGCCAGGCCACCGGGAAGCGCAGCTGGCTGCCGGGCGGCAGGCGGTACGGATCGGCGATGCGGTTGTGCGACTGCAGCTGTTCCCAGGCGATGGTCGGCTTGAGGTAGCGGGCGCTGAGGTCCCAGATCGTATCGCCGGGCCGGACCCGGTAGGTCCAGTCCTGGGCCAGGAGCGGCGCGGCGGACAGCATCAAGGCCACCAGCACCAGCAGGCGGGCAACCAAAGAGAAACAAGGCAATCGGGTCAATCTCACGGTCGTTCACGGCCCTGCAAGGCGGGGCGCAGCCAAGTAGGCCGCCATGGCCCAGACCTCATCCTCCCCGATGGATCGCGGCCTCCAATGGGCCGCGGCGGCATTATTGCCCGGGAGCCGTGCAGGGTTTCTGAACGTGATTCACGTCACACATCGAACAAGAGTGTTCGGATAGGCATCTTCGCTAGGCCAGCGCCCCGGCAGGCGCCGGCCCTGATCGATCAGAACAGCAGCGACGCCATCCGGCGGCGGTACTGGCCGACAAGATCTTCATCCTCGATCACCTTGAAGGCGTCGATCAGCAGCTTGCGCGGGCGACCGTCGTCATACGTGCGGTCCCTGCGCAGCATGTCCAGGAACTGCTCCAGCGCGGCGGCGTCCTGTCCGGACAGCAGCAGTTGCACGCCACGCAGATGGCGGGCCTGCAGGTCATCGCCATTGGCCGCGATGCGGGCGTCCAGTACTTCGGCGGCCGGGGCATCCTGCAGCGCGCTGGCGAACTCCAGGCGGGCCCGGGCGCGCACGGCGCGATCATCGGTGGACAGATTGGCCGGCAGCGCATCGATCAGTGCCGTGGCTTCGGCGGTGGCGCCGGTCTGCAGCAGGGCCAGGGCAAGGTCGAGCTTGAGTTCTTCCTTGTCCGGCTCGGCGGCGATGGCCGCGCGCAGCACGTCGACCTGCGCCTGCGGATCGAGCGGGGCGGATTCGGCTACCTCCTCGGCCTCGGGAGCGGCCTCCAGCGGCACCACGCCATGCTGGCTCAGGAACTCGCGCAGTTGACCTTCCGGTACCGCGCCGGGGAAACCATCGACGATCTGCCCGCCCTTGACCAGGAACACGGTCGGCACCGAGCGGATCTGGAAGGCGGCCGCGATCTGCTGTTCCTTGTCGACATCGACCTTGGCCAGCTCGAAGGCACCGTGGTATTCGCCGGCCAGCTTTTCCAGCATCGGGCCCAGGGTCTTGCAGGGGCCGCACCAGGTGGCCCAGAAATCGACCAGCACGGGGGTCTGCAGGGATTTCTGCAGGACCTCGGTCTCGAAGGTCTCGGTGGTGGCGTCAAATACGTGCGGCAGATCGCTCATGGTTTCAGATCAACGGGAAACTGGAGAGGAAGTGTATGGTGCCGCCCGCCGCCGGACGCAACCCCACGGGCGGAATCGGCCGGGAACGGCGACAATGCAGGCCTTGTGAACAGGCCGGGTGCAGCATGTCGGGACTTCATCGTTGGGAACGTGCGCTCGGCATTGCCGCCGCCGTGTTGTTCGTGGGCGCAGTGCTGGGCTTCGGCGCAGCGCTGCCGCTGTTCGATCCGATCGGCCACCCGGTCGCGCTGCTCGGCGCGATGGGCGTGCCGCATGCGCTGGCGTTCAACATCGTCGGCTTCGCGCTGCCGGGCCTGCTCGCCAGCCTCGTCGCCCTGCGCCTGCTGCTGCGTGTGCCGCGGACGGCGCCGTGGTCGATGCGGGTGGGCGCGCAGCTGCTGATGCTGGCCGGGGTCGGCTTCACCGCGATGGGGGTGTTGCCGCTGGATACCAGCGATCTGGACAATCCCGCCAGCCAGTACCACGCCAGTGCGTGGATGGTCTGGGTGCTGGCCTTCGTGCCCGGGGCGGTGATGTCCGGGATCGGCGCGCTGCGGCTGCCGGCGTGGCGGGCCGTGGGCGCGCTGCACCTGGCCTGCGGGCTGGGCGTGCTGCTGTCGGCCTTCGCGCTGCAGGTGCTGCTGCCGGCGCCGCTGGCCCAGCGGGTGGCCTTCGGTGTGTGGCTGGTCTGGCTGGTCGCGGTGCTGCCGCTGGCCCCGGGCGCGCGCCGCGCCTGAGCGTGGTTCGCCTGCCGCTGCGCCCCGGCACCGCGCCGGAGCCGGGGCAGGGCGATGACGTATTCGGCCAATCTCCAGTCAATTCAATGAGATGACGGGTTTGGGCGATGCGGTGGGCACCGTCGATTGGAGCCCTTTGCCGCACTGCGGTACCCTGTGCCGCTTTGCCGCCGCACTAGCGTTTTTATGACCAGCGTCGAACCCAACGTTTACGATCCGCAGCAGGTTGAATCCGCCGCCCAGCAGTATTGGGATGCCACCCGTGCCTTCGAGGTCACCGAGACTTCGGAGAAGCCGAAGTTCTACTGCCTTTCGATGCTGCCGTATCCGTCCGGTGCGCTGCACATGGGCCACGTGCGCAACTACACGATCGGCGACGTGATCAGCCGCTACAAGCGGATGACCGGTCACAACGTGCTGCAGCCGATGGGCTGGGATGCGTTCGGCCTGCCGGCCGAGAACGCGGCGATCAAGAACAAGACCGCGCCGGCCAAGTGGACCTACGCCAACATCGAGCACATGCGGGGCCAGTTCAAGGCCATGGGCTATGCGATCGACTGGTCGCGCGAGTTCGCCACCTGCACGCCCGAGTACTACGTGCACGAGCAGCGCATGTTCACCCGCCTGATGCGCAAGGGCCTGGCCTACCGCCGCAACGCGGTGGTGAACTGGGACCCGATCGACCAGACCGTGCTGGCCAACGAGCAGGTCATCGACGGCCGTGGCTGGCGCTCCGGCGCACTGGTGGAAAAGCGCGAGATCCCGCAGTGGTTCCTGCGCATCACCGATTACGCCCAGGAGCTGCTGGACGGCCTGGACGAACTGCCGGGCTGGCCGGATTCGGTCAAGACCATGCAGCGCAACTGGATCGGCCGCTCGGAAGGGCTGGAGATCCAGTTCGACGTGCGCGATGCCGACGGCAGCACGCTGGACCCGCTGCGCGTGTTCACCACCCGTCCGGACACCGTGATGGGCGTGACCTTCGTGTCCATCGCCGGCGAGCATCCGCTGGCCCAGCACGCGGCGAAGTCCAACCCGGCGCTGGCCGCGCTGCTGGCCGAGATGAAGCAGGGCGGCGTGTCCGAGGCTGAACTGGAAACCCAGGAAAAGCGCGGCATGGACACCGGCCTGCGTGCCATCCATCCGGTCACCGGTGCCCAGGTGCCGGTGTGGGTCGCCAACTTCGTGCTGATGGGCTACGGCACCGGCGCGGTGATGGCCGTCCCCGGCCACGACCAGCGCGACAATGAATTCGCCAACAAGTACGGCCTGCCGATCCGCCAGGTCATCGCGTTGAAGTCGCTGCGCAAGGAAGAAAGCGCGTACGACGCCACCCGCTGGCAGGACTGGTACGGCGACAAGACCCGCGAGACCGAGCTGGTCAACTCCGAAGAGTTCGACGGGCTGGATTTCCAGGGCGCCTTCGAGGCACTGGCCGAGCGTTTCGAGCGCAAGGCCCAGGGCCAGCGTCGCGTCAACTATCGCCTGCGCGACTGGGGCGTGAGCCGCCAGCGCTACTGGGGCTGCCCGATCCCGGTGATCTACTGCCCGAAGTGCGGCGCCCTGCCGGTACCGGAAGAGCAGCTGCCGGTGATCCTGCCGGAGAACGTCAACTTCGTCGGCACCGGTTCGCCGATCAAGGCCGATCCGGAATGGCGCAAGACCACCTGCCCGGACTGCGGCGGCGCGGCCGAGCGCGAGACCGACACCTTCGACACCTTCATGGAGTCGAGCTGGTACTACGCGCGGTACACCTCGCCGGGTGCCCGTGATGCGGTCGACAAGCGCGGCAACTACTGGCTGCCGGTCGATCAGTACATCGGCGGCATCGAGCACGCGATCCTGCACCTGATGTACTTCCGTTTCTTCCACAAGCTGCTGCGTGATGCGCGCATGGTGGACAGCAACGAGCCGGCGCAGAACCTGCTGTGCCAGGGCATGGTGATCGCCGAAACCTACTACCGCCCGAACCCGGACGGCTCCAAGGACTGGATCAACCCGGCCGATGTCGATGTGCAGCGCGACGAGCGCGGCCGCATCGTCGGCGCGACCCTGATCGCCGACGGCCAGCCGGTGGTGATCGGTGGTACCGAGAAGATGTCCAAGTCCAAGAACAACGGCGTGGACCCGCAGGTGATGGTGGGCAAGTACGGCGCCGATACCGTGCGCCTGTTCTCGATGTTCGCCGCGCCGCCGGAACAGTCGCTGGAGTGGAACGAAGCCGGCGTGGACGGCATGGCCCGCTTCCTGCGCCGCCTGTGGGCACAGGTGCAGAAGCACGCCGCCGACGGTGCCGCCCCGGCGCTGGACGTGGCCGCACTGAACGCCGAGCAGAAGGCGCTGCGTCGCAAGACGCATGAAACCATCGGCAAGGTCGGCGACGACTACGGCCGCCGCCACAGCTTCAACACCGCGATCGCCGCGGTGATGGAACTGATGAACGCGCTGGCCAAGTTCGATGACGTCAGCGAGCAGGGCCGTGCGGTCCGCCAGGAAGCGCTGCGTGCCACCGTGCTGCTGCTCAATCCGATCACCCCGCATGCCAGCCACGCGCTGTGGCAGGTGCTGGGCCACGCCGAGGAACTGCTGGAAGACCAGGCGTTCCCGCAGGCCGATCCGGCCGCGCTGGTGCGCGACGCGGTGACGCTGGCGGTGCAGGTCAACGGCAAGCTGCGCGGCACCATCGACGTCGCCGCCGATGCCCCGCGCGACCAGATCGAAGCACTGGGCCTGGCCGAGCCGAACGCAGCCAAGTTCCTGGAAGGTCTGACCGTGCGCAAGATCATCATCGTGCCCGGCAAGATCGTGAACATCGTGGCGGCCCCGCAGGGCTGATCCTGTCGTGCTACCGGGTGCCTGCGCGCCCGGTGGCACGGATCTCCAGGGACCGATACGGGCGGCGCCGCGCGGGCGGTCCGGTATCAAGTCCTGTTCACGCGGCATCCGGCACGATCACTGCTTGTTGCCGCGACCGCCCGGCTCCTACAGACTGTGTCCATGACCCGATTCCTGCTTGCCCTTGTCCTGACCGCAACCCTCGCCGGGTGCGGCTTCCATCTGCGCAACAAGTTGATGCTGCCGGCTGATACCGCGGCGGTGCAGGTGGTCTCCACCGCGCCTTACAGCGAACTGGTCAAGTTGCTGCGCCGTGGCCTGCAGGCCTCCGGGGCGCAGATCGCCGACAGCGACAGCAGCGAGCCGGCGGCCCAGCTGCAGGTGCTGTCCGAGCGTTGGGGCGATCTGCCGATCGCGATCGATGCCCAGGGCCGTGCCCAGGAATACAGCCTGCGCTACGCGGTGATCTTCATCTTCCGCCGCGAAGATGGCAGTGAACTGGTGCCGCAGCAGGTGATCGAACTCTCGCGCGATTATGTGTCGCCGCCGACCGACGCCACCGGTACAACCACCGAGCGCGAAATCCTCGCCGACGAACTGCGTCGCGAGATGTCCGCCTCGATCATGCGCCGCATCGACAGCGTGGTCCGCGCCGAGCTGGAGCACGGTCGTGCCCCGGCCAAGCCGGGTACCGCGCCGGTGGAGACGCCGGTCGAGCTGCCGGCGGCCACCCCGGCCACCCCGACGTCGACGACCCCGACGCCGGCGGTACCCGCCGACGTTCCGCAGGGGCGCTGAGTCCGGTCCGCCTGCGGATCGGCCTGCCCGCATGGAACTTCGCCCCGAACAGCTCGCCAGCCAACCGGCCAGCCAGCCGTTGGCATCGGTCTACCTGATCGCGGGGCCCGAGACGCTGCGCGTGCTTGAAGCGGCCGATGCCGTGCGGGCACGTGCCCGCGCCGATGGCGTCAACGAACGGGAAGTGTTCGATGCCGATGGCCGCGACTTCGACTGGAACCAGCTCGATGCCAGCTTCAACGCGCCCAGCCTGTTCAGTGCGCGTCGCCTGATGGAACTGCGCCTGCCCAGCGGCAAGCCGGGCAAGGAAGGCGCGGAGGTGATCAGCCAGTTCTGCGCCAATCCGGCCCCGGACGTGATCCTGCTCATCACCTGCAACGAATGGAGCAAGGCGCACCAGACCAAGTGGGCCGATGCCGTCGGCCGCGCCGGGGTGATCTCGGTGGCCTGGGCGATCAAGCCGCATGAACTGACCGAGTGGATCGAACGCCGCCTGCGCGGCAAGGGCCTGCGCGCCGATCCACAGGCCGTGCAGCGCCTGGCCGAGCGGGTGGAGGGCAATCTGCTGGCCGCCGCCCAGGAAATCGACAAGCTGGCCCTGCTGGCCGATGGCCAGACCCTGGACGTGGAGACCATGGAGTCGCTGGTGGCCGATGCCGCCCGTTACGACGTGTTCCGCCTGGTCGAAGCGACCTTCTCCGGCCAGCCCGCCGCGGTGCTGCGCATGATCGCCGGCCTGCGTGCCGAAGGCGAAGCCGTGGCCGCGCTGACCCCGATCGTGATCCGCGAACTGCTCTCGACCGCCGGCCTGGCGCGGGTGCAGGCGCGCGGTGGCAACCTGGCCGCGGAAATGAAGAGCCGTGGCATCTGGGAATCGCGGCAGGCGCCCTTCAAGCGCGCGCTGCAGCGTCACCCCGAGGTCAAGCGCTGGGAGCGCTTCGTGGCCGAGGCCGGGCTGGTGGACCGCATCGCCAAGGGGCGCGCCGACGGCGATGCCTGGCTGGCGCTGGAGCGGTTGCTGATCGCCGTGTCCGAAGCCCGTGCCGTGCGCCTGCTCGCCCGGGCCTGAGCCCATGGGGCTGCGCATCTATTACGGCGGGACCTTCGATCCCGTCCATCTGGGCCACCTGGCCATCGCCCGTGCCGCACGCGACCAGCTGCAGGTCGCCGTGCGCCTGCTGCCGGCCGCCGATCCGCCGCACCGCGCCACCCCCGGCGCCGACGCCGCGCAACGCCTGGCGATGCTGGGCCTGGCCATCGGCGACGAGCCCGGCCTGCTGCTCGACCGCCGCGAGCTGGACCGGGCCGCGCGCAGCCCCGGCGTGCCGTCCTATACCGTCGATACGTTGCGCGAGCTGCGCGCCGAGCTGGGGCCGCGCCAACCGATCGCCTGGCTGGTCGGCGCCGACAGCCTGCTCGCCCTGCCCAGCTGGCACGCGTGGACCGCGCTGTTCGATCTGGCGCATTTCATCGTCGCCGACCGCCCCGGCAGCCCCTTGGCCGACACGCCCGACCCGGTCCTGGCACAGGCCCTGGACGGGCGCTGGGCCAGTCACGAGCGCGCGCTGTTCACCGCCCCGGCCGGGCGCCTGCTGCGCCTGCAGGCCCCGCTGCGCGAGGAATCGGCCACCGCCGTGCGGACCCGGATCCAGGCCGGTGGCCCCTGGCAGCAGCTGCTGCCCGAGCCGGTGGCCGGCTATATCCTCGACCACCGCCTGTACGGCGCAACACCGTCGTGAATACGCGCGGGCGCGCTGCCCCGTATAATCGACCCCACATTTATCGAGTTGACCCGCTTTGAGCAACCAAGCCCAGCCCCAGACCATCAAGGTCCAACTGCCCAATCCGGCGCCCTCCGTTCTGCAGCTGCTCGAGTGCGTGCGCGGGGCCACCGAAGAACTGAAGGCGAAGGATCTCGTTGAGATCGACGTCATCGGCCGCTCCAGCGTCGCCGATTACATGGTGATCGCGTCGGGTACCTCCAGCCGTCACGTCAAGTCGATCGCCGACGAAGTGGTGAGGTTCGCCAAGAAGCTGGGTGTGATGCCGCTGGGCGTGGAAGGCGAGCGCGAAGCCGAGTGGGTGCTGGTCGACCTGGGCGACGTGATCGTCCACGTGATGCTGCCGCGCGTGCGCGAGTTCTACGCGCTCGAGCGCCTGTGGACCGTGGGCGACCAGCCGCCGATCGAACTGCTCGACGATGCGGACGACGACTACGACGCGCGCTGATCGCAGCGTGCAGGGTCACGACGACGGCGCCGATGGCGCCGTTGTCTTTTGCGGCGCCGCGTGCGGTGCCTGCCGAGGACAGAGATGAAAGCCAAGTTGATCGCCACCGGCGAACGTGCCCCGTCCTGGGTCGCGCAGGGCTTTGCCGAGTACCAGAAGCGGCTCTCGCACTGGTTGCCGTTCGAGCTGGTCGAGATCGAGCCCGGCCTGCGTGGCAAAGGGCGCGACGCGCGCCGCGCCACCGATGACGAAGGCAAGCGCGTGATCGCGGCGCTGCCGAAGAATGCCTACGTGGTCGCGCTCGATGTGCCGGGACGCCCGCTCAGTTCCGAACAGCTGGCGCAGCGCCTGGAGCATTGGCGCGGGCAGGGCAGGGACCTGGCCTTCCTGATCGGCGGGCCGGAAGGCCATTCCGCCGAGGTGTCGGCGATGGCCGACGAGAAATGGTCGATCGGGCCGCTGACCCTGCCGCACATGCTGGTGCGCCTGGTGGTCGCCGAGCAGCTGTACCGCGCCGCGGCGATGCTGGCCAACCATCCGTATCACCGCGCGTGAAATAGTTGTCGCCAGATGGGTTACATCCCGCGAAAAACGGGCTACAATGCGCACCCCGCCCGAATAGCTCAGCCGGTTAGAGCACTTGACTGTTAATCAGGGGGTCGTTGGTTCGAGTCCAACTTCGGGCGCCAAGATTTGAAAAAAGCCTCGCAGCGATGCGGGGCTTTTTTTTGTCCGCGATCCGCGCGGCACGCATGACCGGCCAACAAAAAGCCCGGGCACTGCCCGGGCTCCTTGTTCCCCAAATGCGGCTACCTCATTCGAAGGTGTACTTGGCACCGACGGTGAAGTAACGGCCGATCGCGCCGCTGAAGTGCAGCGGGTTGTAGTTCACGCCACCGTAGGTGGTCGGATCCAGCGGAGCGATGCGGTCGAACAGGTTCTGCACCGACGCGTTCAACTCGAAGGCCTCGGTGATGTTCCAGCGACCGGAGAGGTCGAAGGTGGTGAACGAGGAGATCTTGGTGACGTCGGTACCGTCGGCGTAGGAGAACTGGTATTCGCCGTCCGGACCGCGGAAGTCGGTGTTCTCCATCTTGGAGATGTAGTTGGCCACGCCGCTGACGCTCCACGGGCCCTGCTTCCAGGTGGTGCCGAAGTTGATGCGGTCCTTCGGCGTGCCGATGCAGTTGGTGACGTCGCAGTTGCCGTGGGTACCGGCGTAGTCGACGGTCACGTCCGAATCGGTGCGCTCGAACTTGAGCACGTGGCTCCACTGCAGGTCCATTTCCAGCTGGCCCGGACCGATGTCGAAGGTCTGGCGGATGTCGGTATCGATACCGCGCACGCGGGTCGATGCGGCATTGATGTACGCGGTGTTGACCGCCAGGATGGTGCCGGTACCGGGAATGCCGTTGATCAGGTCGCTGTCACGCAGCACGTTGCCTGCTGCGATCGCGTCGGCGGTGGAGCCCTGCGCGATTTCATTGGTGCGTTTGATCTGCCACGCATCGACGGTCATCGAGGTGCTGGAGGTGGGCTGCAGCACCACGCCGAACGAGTAGCTCTTGGATTCCTCCGGCTTCAGGTCGGGATTGGGGCGGGTGATGATCGCCACCGGTCGCGAACTGCAGTTGGTCCCGTTCGGCTGCAGGTCGCAGCGAAGTGCATCGCGGGCATTGGAGAAGGCGGCCAGGCCACCGTCACCATTCTCGGCCGGGTTCGGTGCACGGAAGCCTTCGGCATAGCTGCCGCGGACCGCGATCCAGTCGGCCGGCGTCCACTTCACACCGAGCTTCGGCGTTGCCTTGCCTTCACCACTTTCATATTTGTCGTAGCGGACCGCGCCGGACAGCTCCAACTGCTCCAGTACCGGGGCGGACAGTTCGACATATCCGGCATACACATTCTGCGTGCCGTCGTAGGCCGAGTAGCCCAAGCCGATGATCTGGCCCTGATCGGTGAACGTCTGCGGAGTCAGGCTGTTGCTGGTCTTGCGCCATTCGGTACCCAGCGCCAAGCCCAGCGGGCCGCCCTTGAGGTCGGCCAGGCTGCGCGACACGGTGAAGTCGAACATGTCCAGGCTGGATTTGGCGCGTGCGCTGATGTCCGGCGAGATGTAGTCATACAGTGCCTGTGAGTTCAGGCCTGCGTTGTCGCCGATGCGCCACACACCTGCCGGGCAGGCCGGGTTGCCGAGCACGCAACGAACCGCGTCGTAATTCAGGAAGCCGGTGCGCTTGTTGACCAGATCGGTGCCCGAATGCAGGTAGGCGGTGTCGTAGCTCCACTCGCCCCAATTGCCCTTGACCCCGACCAGGAAGCGGTTGAACTCGTTGGTGTTCTCGGTCACGCGCGGACCCACGTCCCAGGCCGAATAGCGCAGGCGCGAGGCCTGGCCCGGGATCGGGTTGTCCGGATGGGTCGGGCTGAGGACGGTGGCGCCGGGGCCGCTGTTGGCGTTGACCGGGCCCTCGGGATAGCCCCAGCCACCGGACACGCCGGAAGGTGTGTTACTGAAGGTGGTTTCCTTCTTCGAGTAGCCGATCTCGGTGTAGATCTCACCGCCCTCGCCGAAGGCGAAGCTGGCGCGGCCGAACACGTTGACGTACTTCTCTTCCGGGGTCAGGTCACGGTACAGCTGCGCGGGATCCCAGAGGCAGCCCTGCTGCTGCGCGGTGACATCGTTCTGGCCGGGGATGGTGGTCAGGCCAGCACACCCCGGCAGCGCAACGAGGAAGGCGGGATTGTCATCGGTCACGGCACGGTCGTCGAACACCGAGCCGTTCGGCCCTACGCCACCGCTGGTGCCGCCATTGAGGAAGGCACCGCCCAGGAACTGCGCATTGTTGCCATAGCCGTAGCGACGGATGTCACCGGTGCCGATCCACTTGCGGTCCTTGCGGTCGCTGATCTTGATCGCGTCGGTCTTGCCCACGTCCAGGCTGAAGAACGCATTCCAGCCGTCGGTGGCCAGATCGCCGGTACCGGCGGTCAGGGTGGCCTTCTTGGCATCGCCGTCGCTGTCGCCGGACAGGCCGTAGGAGGCGCGCAGGATGGCGCCGTTGAAGTCGCTGCGCAGGATGATGTTGACCACGCCGGCGATGGCGTCCGAACCGTAGATCGCAGAAGCGCCGTCCTTGAGGACTTCAATGCGCTCGACCGCATCCAGCGGAATGGTGCTCAGGTCGGTGAAGACTTTCTGGCCGTCATCGGCCAGGCCGTAGGTCGCCATGCGGCGGCCGTTCAACAGGACCAGCGTGGAGCCGGCGCCCAGGCCGCGCAGCGAGATGCCCGCGCCGCCGCCGGCAAAGCCGTTGCCGAAGGTCTTGGGAATGGAGCCCGAGCCGTCCGCGGTCAGGGTCTGCAGGTACTCGGCGACCGTGGTCTTGCCGGTGCGGTCGATTTCCTGGCGGGTGACCACCTGGACGGGGGAGGGGGTTTCGGTATTGGTGCGGGGGATGTTCGACCCGGTGACGGTGATCCGGTCAAGGTTGGTCGCCTGCTCCTGCGCGAACGCGGAGGACGACGCCATGGCGCCCACCAGCAGCAGCGCGCCGCCGGCAAGGATCGTGGAAATGGAATTGGCCAGGCTGGTGCGGCGGCTGTCGTCGCGGCGTTGGATCGGGTGTTTCACAGCTTCTCTCCTGACTGGGAAAACCTAGATGTCAATAAGTCGACACCAGAACGGTGGCAACGGCGCCAATCTAGGTTTCCGGCAGGTGACGCAAGTGTGAAAAATTGCTTAATTCGCGAAAGAGCGTGTGATGACCCTGGATGAATGGGGAGAGCCCATTGCAGGCTCTCCCCGGCACATTCAACGCGGCAACGTGAATTCCACCGGGACCAGGCCATCGGCCTCGACGACCTGGCCATTGACGGTGGCGGGCACGAAGCGCCAGCGGCGCAGGACCTGCTGGCGCGCGGCCTGGTCGAGCACGCGCGAGCCGCTGCTCTTCTCGATGTCGACCGCCAGCGGACGGCCATCGGTACCGACCCGGATGCGCAGCACCACCGTGCCCTGTTGGCCGAGGCGGATCGCGGTGATCGGATACGGCGGCGGCGGGGCGCTGCGGTACTGGAGCTGGGCCCCCTGCGCCGGTGCGGCCGGGCCAGGCGCTGGCGCCAGCAACGGCGGTGACGCCTCGCTGGCCGGTAGCGGGGACACCGCCAGCGCGTCATCGACGGCGGCAGTGGGCGTCGGCAGGGGCGCCGGCGGTCGCTGCGTGTTCACCGGTGCCGTCGGAACCTTCGGCGGTGCCGGATCGGCATGGATCGGTCTCGGCGGTTGCGGAGGCGGCGGCAGCACCCAGCTCACCCGCATGCGCTCGCGCGGGGCCGTGATCAGCGGCTGTGCGGCAGGAATCAACAACAGCATCAGGGCCAGCGCATGGACCGCGATGGCAGTGCTCCACCCGAGCACGCGGGACGCTTCGATGTGCAGCGGGACAACCGGGGACGGGGTACGGACCATGCTCCACTCTCCTTGCCAGATGTGCGGAAACACCAACGTGCCTGCGCGGCGGATGGGGTCGGGCGGGGCCGCGCAATGACAGCAATACCCGAGCCCGGCACGGGCCGGAAGTCAGGGGCAGGGTGGGGAGTTGGCTGGCAGTCAGAATCGGACCGCGCACAGCATGACGGCGCCCCGCGGGCGCCGTCATGGAAAACGGGTGGCCGCGCGGATCAGCGGCCCAGATCGAACACCACGTCCAGGTTGACCGACACGGTGGATTCGCCCGGCGAAACCGGCGTCGACACATCGGCCGCCATCGGCGCCGCCTGGGCACGCATCATCACCGGACGGAAGTTGCCGCCACCGCTCTCGGAGATGCTCACGATCCGGCGCACGCGCAGGCCCAACGATTTGGCGTACGTCTCTGCGCGGGCCTGGGCCTTCTTCAGCGCGGCGAGGCGGGCCTCGTCATAGACCGGTTCGGGCTGGTCGATCTCGAACTGCGGGCCGTTGATCTGGTTGGCGCCCTGGGCGGCCAGCGCGTCGAGCACTTTGCCCAGCTTGGCGATGTCGCGCACCTTCAGGCTGACCGTGTTGCTGGCCTGGTAACCGGTGATCTTCGGCGCTTCGTTGTCGGCGTAACGGTACTGCGGGCTCAGGTTGACGCCGCTGGTCTGCACATCACGCTCGGCGATGCCGGCCGCCTTGATCGCGGCCAGTACCTTGGTCATCTGCTCGGCGTTCTGGCGCATGGCGGTGTTGCCGTCCACGGCCTGGGTGACCACACCGGCCGAGAGCGTGGCCACGTCCGGCACGCGCCGGGCCTCGGCGTTGGCCGAGATGTTGAGCAGGGTGCCGTCGGCCGGCACGGCGATGGTGGGCTGGGACTGGGCGTGGGCGGTCATCGAAGCTCCCAGGGCAAGGGACAGGGCGAGCAGCAACGGGGACAGGGACGGGCGGCGCATGTACATCTCCTTGTGAAGGCGTTGAGGTTGGTGTCGGGGCGATGAACGCGTCGTGAGGTTTGATGGGGTCGATCACGATTCAAGCGTGTTGCTCGCGATTCAGACAGTAGGCTCAGGTTATGCTTCCTCGATGCTTTATCTCGCCTCTCGATCCCCCCGACGAAACGAACTGCTTGCGCGCCTGGACCGACCGTTCCAGGTGCTCGACCTTCACGTGCCCGAAGTCCGTGCCGCCGACGAGTCGGCCGCCGACTACGTGCAGCGCGTCGCCGCCGACAAGGCGCGCGCCGGGCTGGCGCTGGTCACGCACGACCCGGACGCGGTGGTGCTGGGCTCGGACACCGAGGTGGTGCTGGACGGGCGCGTGTTCGGCAAGCCGGCCGATGCCGCCGACGCCTGCGCGATGCTGCGCACCCTGGCCGGGCGCACCCACCAGGTGATGACCGCCGTGGCGCTGGTCGCCGCGGGCCGGGAGCAGGGCGTGCTGGTGGTCTCGGAGGTGACGTTCGCGGCGATCGATGAGGATCGGATCGCGGCCTACGTGGCCAGCGGCGAGCCGATGGACAAGGCCGGCGCCTATGCGATCCAGGGCGGCGCCGAACGATACATCCGCCATCTGGCGGGAAGCTATTCGGGTGTGATGGGTTTGCCCCTGCAACAGACCGAGCAGTTGCTGCAGACGTTTGAACTGAAGGGAGTCGCCCATGTCTGAAGAAATCCTGGTCAATGTCACCCCGCGGGAAACCCGCGTCGCCGTCATCGAAAACGGCATGCTGCAGGAACTGCATATCGAACGCGGCTGGCGCCGTGGCGTGGTCGGCAACATCTACAAGGGCAAGGTGCAGCGGGTGATGCCGGGCATGCAGGCGGCCTTCGTCGAAGTCGGGCTGGAGCGCGCGGCGTTCCTGCACGCCAACGATGTGATCCGGCCGGCCCCGGTGGCCAGCCCCGATACCGAAGGCACGACCCTGCCGCCGCCGTCCTCGGTGCCGATCGTGGAGCTGCTGCGCGACGGCCAGGACATCGTGGTGCAGGTGGTCAAGGACCCGATCGGGACCAAGGGCGCCCGCCTGACCACCCAGATCAGCATTCCCTCGCGCTACATGGTGCTGCTGCCGCAGTCCAAGGTGGTCGGCGTGTCGGCCCGGATCGAGGACGAGACCGAGCGCGCGCGCCTGAAGACGCTGGTGACCGAGCTGTCGGCCCAGCACGGCGGCTATGGCTACATCGTGCGCACCAATGCCGAAGGCCAGCCGGCCGAGGCGATCGCCGAGGACGTGGCCTATCTGTCGCGCGTCTGGAACGTGGTGGAGCGCCGTGGCCGCGATGCCGCCCCGCTCAGCGTGATCTATGAAGACCTCAGCCTGCCGCTGCGCTCGGTGCGCGACCTGATCCGCAAGGACGTGGACAAGGTCAAGGTCGATTCCAAGGAGACCTTCAACCAGCTGCAGGCGTTCGTGGCCAAGTACATGCCGGTGCTGGCCGAGAAGATCGAGCTGTACAGCGGCGATCGCCCGATCTTCGACATGTTCGGGGTGGAGGACGAGATCGGCCGCGCGCTGGACAAGCAGGTGCCGCTGAAGTCCGGTGGCTACCTGGTCATCGACCAGACCGAGGCGATGACCACGATCGATGTGAACACGGGTTCCTTCCTGGGCCAGCGCAACCTCGAAGAGACGGTGTTCCGCACCAATCTGGAGGCCGCGCAGGCGGTCGCGCGCCAGCTGCGGCTGCGCAACCTGGGCGGCATCATCATCATCGACTTCATCGACATGGACGATGCCGAACACCGCCGCCAGGTGCTGCGCACGCTGGAGAAGGCGCTGGCCCGCGACCATGCCAAGACCACCGTCTACGATTTCTCGCCGCTCGGCCTGGTCGAGATGACCCGCAAGCGCACCGTGGAAAGCCTGGAGCGCCAGCTGTCCGAGCCGTGCCCGGAGTGCAGCGGGCGTGGCTCGATCAAGACCGCGGAAACGGTGACTTACGAAATCTTCCGCGAGATCACCCGGGCGGTGCGCCAGTTCGATGCGGCGCGCCTGCTGGTGATCGCCTCCTCCAAGGTGGTGGCGCGCATCACCGACGAGGAATCCTCGGCGGTGGCCGAACTGGAGGAGTTCCTGGGCAAGAGCATCCGCTTCCAGGCGGACGAGCAGTACCTGCAGGAGCAGTTCGATGTCGTGCTGCTCTGATCGCGGCCGGTCCGGCATTCCCACGTTCCGATGAGCACACCGCTCCGCCTGCGCCTGCGCCGGATTCGCCGCCATGCCGTGTATGCGGTGGCGATCCTGCTCGTGGGCGTGGCCCTGCTGGTCGGCACTGCCAGCCAGCTGCTGCCCCTGGCCGAGCGTCACCCGGACAAGGTGGCGGCGTGGTTGAGTGCGCGCGCCGGGCAGCCGGTGCGTTTCGACGCGCTGGATACCGCCTGGACCCGGCGCGGTCCGCTGCTGCAGCTCAAGGGGCTGCGCATCGGTGAAGGCCAGGGCCTGCGCATCGGCGAGGCGGAAGTACTGGTGTCCATGTATGCCGGCCTGCTGCCGGGGCACTCGCTGACCGAGCTGCGCCTGCGCGGCCTTGCACTGGTACTGCAGCGTGCCGACGACGGCCGCTGGTCGGTGCAGGGCCTCCCGCAGTCCACCGCGGGCGACCCGCTGGACACCCTGCGCCGGCTGGGCGAGCTGCAGGTGATCGGGGGCCGGCTGAGGGTGGATGCGCCCTCGCTGGGCGTCAACGCGACGCTGCCGCGGATCGACCTGCGCCTGCGCGTCAACGGCCAGCGCCTGCGCGTCGGCGCACGTGCCTGGGCCAACCCGGCCGCGCAGCCGCTGACGGCGGTGCTGGACTTCGACCGCAAGCGCGGAGACGGGCAGGCGTGGCTCTCGGCCGACCCGGCCGATTTCCGTGCGTGGTCCTCGCTGCTGCAGTTCGGTGGCATCGGACTGCAACAGGGCACCGGCGAGTTCAATGCATGGGTGGACCTGCGCGATCATCGGGTGGTGATGGTCACCACCGACGCGGACCTGCAGAACGTACAGGTGCGTGGCGTGAAGCTGGCGGACGGCACGCATCCGCAGCTCGCGCTGCAGACGCTGGAGCTGCGCGCGCGCTGGCGCTGGGTGCAGGGCGGCTGGCGCGCGGATGCACCGCGCCTGCGGATCGGCCTGGAGGGCAGCACCCAGCAGCTGGATGGCCTGCTGCTGGCCGGCGGCCAGCACTTCGCGCTGTCCGGCGACAACATCGATGCCACCGCGTTGCTGCGCGGGCTGGCACTGACCGACCGGATCGACCCGGGCCTGCGCGAGTGGCTGCATGAGGCCGCACCGCAGGTGCGCATGACCCGCGTGCGGATGGCGGGCGAGCAGGGCGGCGCGCTGTCGATCGAGGGCGACCTGGAGGACATCCGCTTCGCCGCGGTCGGCCATTCGCCCGGACTCAGCGGCGTGGGCGGACGCTTCAACGGCGATGCCGACGGCTTCACGCTGGATCTGCAGCCGCAACGGGTGATGCATTTCGATTGGCCGAGCGGGTTCGGCGAGCGCCACGACGTGCGCCTGGGCGGCCAGCTGGTCGGCTGGCGTGACGAGGCCGGCGGCTGGCGGATCGGCACGGCGGCGCTGCGCGTGCAGGGCACCGACTACGCCGCCGACGTGCGCGGCGGCATCTGGTTCCAGAACAACGGCACCCGCCCGTGGCTGGAACTGGCGGCCAAGATCGACGATGTGCCGATGACCGCCGCCAAGCGTTTCTGGATCCATTCCAAGATGAGCAGGGCCGCCACCGACTGGCTGGATGCCGCGCTGGTCTCCGGGCAGGTCCGCGGCGGCGTGGGCCTGGTCACCGGCGATCTGGAAGACTGGCCGTTCGACAAAAACAATGGCCGCTTCGAAGCGACCGGGCACATTGACGCCGGCAGCATCCGTTTCCAGCACGACTGGCCGACGATGGACAAGGTGGACGCGGACATCGCTTTCATCGGCCCGGGCTTCGAGCTGCATGGCAAAGGCGATCTGGCCGGCGTGGCGGTGGACCACTTCGATGCCGGCATTCCGGATTTCGGCGTGACCGCGCTGTACGTCAAGGCGGCCAGCCGCAGCGATGCCGGTGCACTGCTGGCCATGCTCAAGCAGAGCCCGCTGCAGGCCACCTACGGCGAGACGCTGGACAACCTCACCGCGAAGGGGCCCGCAGCGGTCACCTTCGACCTGCTGCAGCCGCTGCACCATGTTGAAGGCAGCGGTCACCTGCAGGGCACGGTCGATCTGGATGGCGCGACCCTCGCCGAGAAACGCTTCGATCTTCTGTTCGAGAACATGCGCGGCACCGCCCGCTATGGCCATGGTGGCTTCGATGCGGAGCACCTGGCCGTGCGCCACCAGGGCCAGGACGGGCTGCTCAGCCTGCGCGCCGGCGAATTCGTGCGCGATCCGCAGCAGGCGTTTGAATCCGAACTCACCGCCTCGCTGGAGGCCGGTGCGCTGCTCGACCGCGCGCCGGAACTGAACTGGCTCAAGCCTTACATCCAGGGCACCTCGCGCTGGACCATCGGGGTGACCCTGCCCAAGGTCGCGGCCGGCAGCAAGGTCGAGCCGCCGACCGTGCTCAAGCTGCATTCGGATCTGGTCGGCACCACGCTGGAACTGCCCGCACCGCTGGACAAGCCCGCTGCTACACCGCTGGCGACGGACGTCACCGCGCAGCTGCCGATGGGCAGCGGCCGGGTCGATGTCGCGTTCGGGCAGAGGCTGGCCTTGGCTGCGCGCACACGTGACAACCAGACCGGCGTGCAGGTCACCCTGGGCAGCGACCATGTGGATCGCGATCCGCCGGCCAGCGGGCTGGTGGTGAATGGTCGCAGCGGCTCACTGGATGCGCTGGAGTGGATCGGCCTGGCGCGCTCGCCCGAGGGCGGCGATGACAAGGACCCGATGCCGCTGCGGCATGTGGATGTGCAGGTGGGCCAGCTGCTGCTGGCCGGCGGTGTCTTCCCGCAGACCCGGCTGCAGCTGCGTCCGACCGGCAACAGCGTGGACGTGCGCATGGACGGCCCGTCGCTGGCCGGCACCCTGAGCGTCCCCAATGCCGAGGGCGGCACCATCGTCGGCAAGCTCAGCCGCGTGCACTGGCAATCGCTGCCCACGCCGGTGAAAGCGCCGAGCGACGGCGCGCCGATCCTGCTGCCGCCGGACGTGACGCTGCCGGCACGGGTCCAGGCCAGTGCCAACGACACCAACCCGGCCAAGGTGCCGCCGCTGTCGCTGGACATCGACGACCTGCAGTTCGGCAAGGCCAAACTGGGCCAGGCGGTGCTGCGCACCCGCCCGATGGCCAACGGCCTGAGCGTGGACCAGCTGCAGTTCCGCGCGCCCAAGCAGGAGATCGACGTCAGCGGGCGTTGGATGGGCATGGGCGAGACCGCGCGCAGCCAGTTCAACGTGCAGGTCAACAGCGAGGACCTGGGCGGGCTGATGCAGAACCTCGATTACGGGGGCCAGCTGCGGGGTGGCCAGGGCCAGCTGACCATGACCGCCGGCTGGCAGGGCGGCCCGTCGGACTTCCAGCTCGGCGCGCTGCAGGGCCAGCTCGACGTGCAGGCCCGCAACGGCCAGCTGCTGGAACTGGAACCCGGCGCCGGGCGCGTGCTTGGCCTGCTCAGCGTGACCCAGCTGCCGCGCCGGCTCATGTTCGATTTCCGCGATTTCTTCTCCAAGGGCTTCGCCTTCAACCAGGTCGAGGGCCGCGTGGCCTTCAGCGACGGCATGGCCACCACCGACAAGGTGCTGATCGAAGGCCCGGCGGCCAACATCACCATCCGTGGCCAGACCGACCTGCGCCAGCAGCGCTTCGACCAGACCATCGACGTCAACCCGCGCGCGGGCAACCTGCTCACCGTGGTCGGTGCGGTTGCCGGCGGCCCGGTCGGCGCGGCGGTGGGCGCGGCGGCCAATGCGGTGCTGTCCAAGCCGCTGGGCGAGATCGGTGCCAAAACCTACCGCGTGACCGGCCCCTGGGCCGAACCCAAGGTCGACGTGATCGACCGCGACGCAGCGCCCAAGCCGGCCCCGGCCGCACCGCCGGCACGCTGACCCCTTTCCCGCGCCCGGGTTGCGATCGCGCCCGACGCCCATAGATCAAAGAGCATGAACAACAACGCACTTTCGCTGGCCACCGACCGTCTGCTGCTGCCCGCCGGGCTGGATGCGAACGGTCTGGAACGCACGTTCGGCACCCTGCTGGGGCCGGGCATCGACTTCGGGGATCTCTATTTCCAGCACGCCCGCCGCGAGAGCTGGAGCGTGGAGGACGGCATCGTCAAGGACGGTGCGCATTCGATCGAGCAGGGCGTGGGCGTACGCGCCATCGCCGGTGAGAAGACCGGCTTCGCCTACTCCGACGACATCCACAGCGACGCGCTGCTGGCCGCGGCCCACTCGGCCCGCGCCATCTCCCGCGAGGGCGGGGCGCAGTCGGCCCGCTCGCTGGTGCGCGGCAGTGGCCGCGCGCTGTACCCGGCGCTGGACCCCATCGACGGTATGGGCAACGAGGCCAAGGTCGAGATGCTCAAGCGCCTGGACCGCTACCTGCGCGCCGCGGACCCGCGCGTGCAGCAGGTGATGGTCAGCCTCTCCGGTGGCGTGGACACGGTGCTGATCGCGCGCAGCGATGGCGTGCTCGCGGCCGATGTCCGCCCGCTGGTGCGGTTGAACGTGCAGGTGATCGTCGAGCAGCACGGCCGTCGCGAGTCCGGCTACTCCGGTGGCGGCGGTCGTTACAGCTATGAAGAACTGTTCGCCGACGGGCGCCCGGAGGGCTTCGCGCGCGAGGCGCTGCGCCAGGCGCTGGTGAACCTGGAGGCGATCCCGGCCCCGGCCGGGGTGATGACCGTGGTACTCGGCCCGGGCTGGCCCGGCGTGCTGCTGCACGAAGCGGTCGGCCACGGCCTGGAAGGCGACTTCAACCGCAAGGGCACCAGCGTCTATGCCGGCCGGATCGGCGAGCGCGTGGCCGCACCGGGCGTGACCATCGTCGACGACGGCACCCTGGACGGTC
Source organism: Stenotrophomonas sp. TWI1149 (assembly GCF_039673155.1). Classification (NCBI taxonomy): domain Bacteria; kingdom Pseudomonadati; phylum Pseudomonadota; class Gammaproteobacteria; order Lysobacterales; family Lysobacteraceae; genus Stenotrophomonas; species Stenotrophomonas sp. TWI1149. The sequence goes on along the minus strand of NZ_JBDJLB010000006.1, from coordinate 130,769 downwards.
GTCGCGGCTCGTTGAACATCGATGACGAGGGCCACCCGACCCAGTGCACCACGCTGATCGAGGACGGCATCCTGGTCGGCTACATGCAGGATTCGCTCAATGCGCGCCTGATGGGCGTGGCGCCGACCGGCAACGGCCGTCGCGAGTCGTTCGCGCACATGACCATGCCGCGCATGACCAACACCTACATGCGCGCCGGCCAGCACGATCCCGAAGAAATGATCCGCTCGGTCAAGCGTGGCCTGTACGCGGTCAACTTCGGGGGTGGCCAGGTCGACATCACCAGCGGCAAGTACGTGTTCTCGGCCACCGAGGCCTACCTGATCGAGGATGGCAGAATCACCGCGCCGGTGAAGGGCGCCACCCTGATCGGCAACGGCCCGGAGACCATGCAGAAGGTGCGCATGATCGGCAACGACCTGGCCCTGGACGAGGGCGTGGGCATCTGCGGCAAGGATGGCCAGAGCGTACCGGTCGGTGTGGGCCAGCCGTCGCTGCTGATCGATGGCATCACCGTGGGCGGCACCCAGGCCTGAGCCGGATGCGTACGCCCGTGCTGACCGATCACGCGGCCGCCAGCAGGGTGCTGGCGCCGCCGCGTGAGCGCCGGGACTCAGTCCTCGGCGTTCTCGTCGCTGTCGCTGTCCGTGTCGGCCACGTCGTCCAGATCGTCCTCGGACGCGGCGTTCACGCCTTCCAGACCCAGCGCGGCGGGCAGCAGCAGCGTACGCAGCACCTGGAAGATCTCACGGTAGGCGCGCGGCGGCTTGTTCTTGGCCTTTTCGGCCTGGGCGTTGCGCACCAGCGTGCGCAGCTCCTGGCGGTCGGCATGCGGGTACTCGTCCAGCAGGGCGCCCAGCGCCTTGTCGCCGTCCTTGAGCAGGCGCTCGCGCCAGTCTTCGACGCGGTGCATGGTCGCCACTTCCCGGCGCGAGGTCTCGCTGTTGGCGTCGAGCGCGTCGCGGATCGCATCCAGCACGGCGTCGTCTTCGCGGCGCATGTGCTTGGCCAGGAACGCCAGCTGGCGCTTGTGGGCGATATGCGCGGTGATGCGCTTGGCCTCGGCGATGTGCGGCAGCAGATCTTCGGGCACCGGCAGGCGCGCCAGCTGGGCCGGGGTCAGCGAGACCAGCTTCTCGCCCAGGGCCAGCACGTCCAGCGCAGCCCGGCGGTTCTGGCTGCGGCTGATATCAAGGAATTCACCGGTTTCTTCGTCGCGTCCGCGCATCGTCTTATTTCCACATCCGTAAACTGTGCCGGCGTCGCGCCGGGCACTCACCTGTACAGGATAAAGCATTGAACGTGATCTCCCCTGAAGTCTCCCCGGCCGACGACAGCCTGCAGCGCCTGGAGCAGCTGGCCGACATCTCCCAGCGCCTGCTGGAGCGGGCCAAGGCCCTGGGCGCCACCCAGGCCGAGGTCAGCTGCAGCGATGAGCGCGGTCTGGATGTGAACGTGCGCCTGGGCGAGGTCGAAACGGTCGAATCCACCCGCGACCGCGGCATTGCCGTGACCGTCTACTTCGGCCAGCGCAAGGGCAGTGCCAGCACCGCCGACCTGCGCGAGAGCAGCCTGGAGTCGACCGTGGCCCAGGCCTGCGCGATTGCCCGCCACACCGAGGACGACGAGGCGGCCGGCCTGGCCGAGGCGGCGCTGATGGCCCGCGAGTTCCCGGACCTGGACGGCTGGCACCCGTGGGAGCTCAGCGCCGATGCGGCGCTGGACCTGGCACTGGCCTGCGAAGCGGCCGGCCGCGAGGCCGACGCCCGGATCAGCAACTCCGACGGCGCCTCGGCCGCGACCGCGCAGAGTCTCTCCGTGTATGCGAACTCGCATGGCTTCATCGGCCGCGAGCGCAGCAGCCATCACTCGATCGGCTGCGCGCTGATCGCCGGGCAGGGCGATGGCATGCAGCGCGACGGCTGGTACAGCAGCGCGCTGGCCCGCGAGGATCTGGACGATGCGGCCTCGATCGGCCGCCGGGCCGCCGAGCGCACGGTCGCCCGGCTGGACCCGCGCTCGATGGCCACCGCGCAGATGCCGGTGCTGTATTCGCCGGAGGTGGCCCGCTCGCTGATCGGCCATCTGCTCGGCGCGGTCTCCGGTGGCGCGCTGTACCGCCGCGCCAGCTTCCTGCTCGACAGCGTCGGCACCCGCCTGTTCCCGGACTGGTTCGGTATCGAGGAGCTGCCGCTGCTGCGCCGTGGGCTGCGCTCGGCCGCCTTCGATGGCGATGGCGTGGCCACCCGCAACTCCTCCCTGATCCGCGACGGCATCCTGGAGCGTTACATCCTGGGCAGCTATTCGGCGCGCAAGCTCGGCCTGCCGACCACCGGCAACGCCGGCGGCGTGCACAACCTCAAGGTCCGCGCCAATGCGGGCGACCTGGTCTCGATCGCCCGCCAGATGGGCAACGGCCTGCTGGTCACCGAGCTGATGGGGCAGGGCGTCAACAGCGTGACCGGTGACTACTCGCGAGGCGCCGGCGGCTTCCGCGTGGAGAACGGCGAGATCACCTACCCGGTGGACGGCATCACCATCGCCGGCAACCTCAAGGACATGTTCGCCAGCATCGAGGCGGTGGGTACGGACATCGACACGCGCTCGCACGTGCATACCGGCTCCATCCTTGTAGGACGAATGACCGTTGCCGGTAACGATTGACGTATTCTATGGAGGCTGCCCTGGCAGGCGGGGAGCCTGCCGCGTGCACTACCCATTACCTCGAACAAGGAGTTTCACGTGAGCGATTTCGATACCGTCACCCCGCCGCCTGTCGGTGCCCCGGCCCCGGCCGACCAGCGCACCATGGCCCTGGTGGCGCACCTGCTGGGCATCTTCACCTGGTTCATCGGCCCGCTGATCATCTGGATGATCAACAAGGACGACAGCAGCAAGGGCTTCGTCATCGACCAGGCCAAGGAAGCGCTGAACTTCCAGATCACCATCACCATCGCGATGCTGATCTGCATCGTGCTGATGATCGTCATCATCGGCGGCCTGTTGGCCCCGCTGGTCGGCCTGCTGAACCTCGTGTTCTGCATCATCGCCGCAGTGAAGGCCAACAACGGTGAGTACTACCGCTATCCGTTCACCCTGCGCCTGATCAAGTAATCGATCCGCAGCGCTGGAACGAAAAACGCCCGGGATTCCCGGGCGTTTTTTTTATGTCTCGGCGTTGTAGAGCCACGCCACGCGTGGCTGCCCTCACGATCGATCAATGATCCCGCTCGACCGCCAGCTTCGCCAGCGCCCGCAGTGCATCCGCCGCGTCGCCATACCCGGCCAGACCGTCGAACATCTGCTCGCTCAGCGTGCGCAGATGCGCCTTGGCACCGTCCATGCCCAGCAGCGCCGGGAAGGTCGACTTGGCCTGCGCCTCGTCCTTGCCGGCGGTCTTGCCGAGCTGTTCGGAACTGGCCTCGACATCGAGGATGTCGTCACGCACCTGGAAGGCCAGGCCCAGCGACGCGGCAACGGTATCCAGCGTCGCCAGATCGGCGTCAGCTGCCTCGCCACACAGCGCGCCCATGCGAACCGCCGCGCGGATCAGCGCGCCGGTCTTGAGCGCATGCATGCGTTCCAGATCCTGCAACGGCTGCTGATGGCCGGTGGCATCGATATCCAGCGCCTGGCCGCCGCACATGCCGGCCGCGCCGGAGGCGTGCGCCAGGGTCTGCAGGCAGGCCACGCGCAGCGCGGCCGGCTGGGCCGCATCGGCGATCAGGCCGAACGCACGGGTCTGCAATGCATCACCGGCGAGGATGGCGGTGGCCTCATCGAAGGCGATGTGCGTGGTCGGTCGGCCGCGACGCAATGCGTCGTCGTCCATCGCCGGCAGATCGTCGTGCACCAGCGAATAGGCGTGGATCAGTTCCACCGCCATCGCAGGGGCGTCCAGCGTGCTTTCATCCGCACCGAAGATCCGGCCGCTCGCATACACCAGCAGCGGCCGCATGCGCTTGCCGCCACCGAGCACCGCATAGCGCATCGCCTGGTGCAGGCCACGCGGGGCATCGGTCGGGGAGGGCAGGCTGGCGTCTAGATGATGTTCGATCCGGTCGCGCCAACGCGCGAACGTGGCCTCAACCGTCATGGCCGGGCGGGTCGAACGGGACGGCGGTGTCGGGCTGGGCCGGATCGCTGAGCAGGCGCACGCGCAGTTCGGCCTGTTCCAGCGCCTGCTGGCACTGGCGGTACAGACCGACACCACGTTCGTAGGCGCTGAGCGATTGTTCCAGGCTCATTTCGCCGGTTTCCATCTTCTCCACCAGCTGCTCCAGCTCTTCCAGCGACTGCTCGAAGTGGGCGACCGGGGAGGTTTCATTGGGGGACTTCTTTGCCATGCGCCAAGTGTGGGCCGCCGGCCCGGCGGGGTCAATTCACGCCGCGCCCGGCGTCCACTGCAACTGCGCATGATGGGCGTGCAGCCACGGCTGCAGGGCGGCACCGATCACGCGGTCGCCGGCCGCCAGCAGCGTGTCTTCATCGAACAGCAACGGCAGCTGGCGGCGTTGCCACGGCGGCAGGCCCTGCTGCTGCAGGAGGTCTTTGAGGGCGTGCGAATGCGCGCGCCCGGGCAGCTGGATGCGCTCGCCGCCACGCCGCGCACGGATCTGCACCGGCGTATCGAAGCCATCGACTGCACCGATCAGGCGCAGCTCACCGCCATCGGGCAGGGCCAGCGGCACGCGCCCATCCCAGTGCACGCTCCAGTCGGCCGGCAGCGCCAGGCTGGCCGAGAGCAGGTGCAGTTGCCCGCGCCAGCGACGGATGCGGGCACCCTGCCAGGCGAACTGCGCATCGGCATGGTGCGCGGCCGGCAGCAGCTCGCGTTCGACCGCCTCGACGCCCGCGGCCGGCAGCGGTGGCAGGCCGCTGCCACGCACCCAGTGCCGCAGCAGGCGCGCACGCCGTTCGACCGGCTGCCGCATCAGGCGCGCGCAGTCGATCACGCCGGGGCCCACGCTGCAGCGTTCCAGCGCGTCGCGGTCGGCACTGTCGAGCAGATGCTGGGATTGCGCGCACAACGCCGCGCTGCGCGCGAAGGCCGCGTCCGCCTGCGGCCAGCGCTGGCGCAGTTGGGGCAGCACGTGCAGGCGCAGGAAGTTGCGGTCGGCGTCGTCGCTGGCATTGCTGGGGTCTTCGATCCAGTCCAGCCCTTCGGCCTGCGCATGCGCGCGCAGGCTGCCGCGCGGAACCTCCAGCAAGGGCCGCCACACGGTGCCGGCGCCGAACGCGCTGGTCACCTGCATGGAGGCCAATCCATCCACGCCGGAGCCGCGCAGCGCCCGCAGCAGGAAGGTCTCGGCCTGGTCATCGCGATGATGGGCCAGCGCCAGCTGTTCGCCGGGCAGCAGCTGCGACGCGAAGGCGTCGCGCCGCGCATGCCGCGCGGCCGCTTCCAGCCCCTGTCCCCGGTTGCGCGGTACCTGCACGCGGATCACCCGCAGCGGGATGTTCCAGCGGGCGCAGACCTGCGTGCAGTGCACGGTCCAGGCATCGGCCTGGGCCTGCAGGCCGTGATGGATATGTACGGCGCGCAGGCCAGCCGTGCGTTGCGCCGGCGAGGTGGCCAGCCAATGCAGCAGCACGGTGGAATCCAGCCCACCGCTGAAGCCCACCAGGACTGGATGGACGACAGAGGGCGGTGACGGAAGCAGGGAAGTCATGGGGAAAGCAGCCTCAGGCAGACCGGCAGTATCGGCGCTGCGTGGTGGCGATGCCACGCGGAGCCTTCATGGCGTCTCTGCGTCCATTGCCGAGCGGCCCTGGCGGTCGATGCGATACCAGGTGCCGCCGACCATGGCGGTATGGCCGTGATCATCCGGCGTCCCCTTCCGGCAGCCCTCGCAGACGCGGGCCACGCCGTCTTCGAAGGCCCAGCCGAAATCGAACGTGGCCGGGAAGGCCTGACGCAGCTCGGTATCGAAGTAGCCGATGCGCGCGCCGACGCGGCCGCGCACCAACCCTTCCACCACATAGTCCGGGCCGTTGTCGAAAGTGATCACCGGCAGCTGCCGGCCATCGGCGCGGACATAATGGAATCCGCCGCCCGCATGGACCGCCGCCAACCCGTCCTGATCGTAGGACAGCGAGGCCAACGCCTTGGGCGCGAGCGCAAGACGGCCGTCGGCCCACTGGCACCCGGCCAAGGGTTGCAGGCCGTCTTCCTCGGTGAGCGCGGTGCACCCGGTGTCGGCGCCCCAGGCGATGCCGGAGGCGAACAGGCCGGCCACCAGCAGCAGGGACCGCTCATGGCGGCCCCTGTGCGTTGCGTTGCGGAGAGGCAGACGCATTACTTCGTATCGCCTGCCTGGCGCTCGAACGCGGTCGGCTTGGGCAGCTCCACCGGCACGCCCTTGGCGTCGCAGGTGCCGGCCTCGCACAGGCGCTGGCGCAGGCGCGGGGTGGCCTGCACGATCATGTGGTAGATCGCGTTCTGCTCCATCGTGCCGCGCACCGCCTTGCTGCCCGGGCCACGTGCCCAGATGCCCACGTCTTCGCCGCCATGGGATTCGCTCTTGGCCGGCACCAGCGCTTCCTGCATGTAATCGGGATGCTCGGTATCCACTGCGGTGAGGTCAGGCCGGCCGGTGGTCGGATCGAAGCTGCTCGGGTTGTGCGGATATCGCTTCGGCCCGATCGGCTGCTGGTTGGTGGCACCGGTGTAGCCCGGGCCGTTGGCGTAGGTCAGCGTCGTGTAAGGCAGGCCCAGGCCATCGCGGGCCAGCTCCAGCTTGCCGGCGCCGTCTTCGCCCCCCTTGTCCTTCACCTTGCCGAGGATCGGATTGCCACGCGCCGGATAGCCGACGAAGTTCAGCGTGTGCGAGTGGTCGGCGGTGACGATGATCAGGGTTTCCTGGTCCGAGGTCGCCTCGACCGCGGCACGCACCGCATCGGACAGCGCCACCGTGTCGGTCAGGGCGCGGTAGGCATTGCCGCTGTGATTGGCGTGGTCGATGCGCGCGCCTTCCACCATCAGCACATAGCCTTCCTGGTGGCGCGACAGGTTGGCGATCGCCGCCTTGGTCAGCTCGGCCAGACTCGGCTCACCGGCCGGATCCTCCTTGCGCTCGGCCTCGTAACGCATGTGGTCCGGCTCGAACAGGCCGAGGATCGCCGGTGCGTTCGCGGCGGCCTGCAGCTGCGTGGCGTTCCAGACATACGCACCCTGCGGGTGGGCCTGCTGCCACTCGGTCACCAGGCTGCGCCCATCCAGGCGCTGGCCGACCTTGTCGTCGTATTCCGGATCGCGTTCTTCCACGGTGGTGAACTCGCCGCGGCCGCCGCCGAGGGCGACCAGCGGGCCGCGCCCGAAGCGCGCGGTCGACAGCAGCTGCTGGGCGATATCGCGGCAGCCGGCAGCCTTGGCCTCCTCGGGCACGTCGGTATCGTTTTCCCAGTTGCGCTCCGGGGAGTGCGCATAGGTCGCTGCCGGGGTGGCATGGGTCAGGCGCGCGGTGGAGACCACGCCGGTCGCCATGCCGGCGCTGTCGGCCAGCTGCAGCCAGGTCAACAGCCCCTTGTCCAGGCTGTCGGCGCAGTCATTGCGGGTGCCTGCGCTCACGCCGATGGCGCCCATGTGGGTCTTCACGCCGGTGGTGATCGCCGTCATCGTGCCCGCCGAATCCGGCGTCTGCGAATCGGTGTTGTAGGTCTTGCTGAACGCCGTGGCCGGGAAGCGCTCCCAGGACAGGAGGTTTTCCTCGCCCGGGTGGCCGTTGCGCTGGCCCTCGAAGATGCGCGCCGCCGCCACTGTGGTCAGGCTCATCCCATCCCCCAGGAACAGGATGACGTTCCTGGCCTTGCCGTCCATCGCCCCGGTACTGGCCGCACGTGCCGCTCCGCTGCGGTACCACCACTGCGGGGTCTCCCCGGCGGGGTGGGCAATGGCCGGCACATCGACCTGGACCGCGCCGGCAGAGGCGCTGGAGGAGGGAGCGGTACTGGCGCAGGCGCCGAGCAGCAGGGTGGTGACGGCGGCCACCAGAGGCGTGAAACGGGACATGGACAGGAAAATCTCACATGTGAAACGGGCGTTCATTATGCAGAACGCCGCAAGGCACGCCGATGACACGCTGATTTTCCGTGCGCGCCTCGTTCCAGGGCCCCGCTTGGGCTAAGGTGCCTAGCTGTCAAATTACCTCTGGAACGCGCATGAAGCTGGTCTCTGCCTGGTTGCGGATCCCCTTCTGGCAACGGGTCCTCGGCGGCTTCGTCCTCGGCGCACTGGCCGGCTGGCTGCTCGGGCCGGCCGCTGAAACCTGGTTCGGGCCCCTGGGCGACCTCTACGTCACCCTGATCAAGATGATCGCGGTGCCGCTGGTGTTCTTCGCCGTGATCAACGCCATTTCCTCGCTGCACGGGCAGAAGTCCGTGGCGGCCCTGGGCGGGCGCACCTTCCTGTGGTTCATCATCACCGCCGCGCTGGCGGTCTGCGTGGGCCTGGCCGTCGGCACCGTCATGCAGCCCGGCAGCGGCGCGCTCAGCCTGAGCATGGACCACAGCTACACCCCGCGCGAAGTGCCCAGCGTGATCAAGGTGCTGATGGATGTCGTGCCCTCCAACGTGTTCTACGCGTTGACCGGCATCGGCACCCGTATCAATGCCGCCGGTGAAACCGTCCTCGCCGCGGGCCGTGGCTCGATCCTGCCGGTGATCTTCTTCGCCGGCCTGCTCGGCTTTGCCATGGTCAAGCTGGGCGACAAGGTCAGCGAAGCACGCAAGCTGACCGGGCAGATGAGCGAGATCATGATCCAGGTGACCCGCTTCGTGCTGGAGATCACTCCACTGGGCACCTTCGGCCTGATCGCCGGCCTGGTCGGCAGCTACGGCTTCGAGAAACTGCTGCCGCTCGGCAACTTCGTCCTCGCCCTGTACATCGCCTGCGCCGTGCACATCGTGGTGGTCTACGGCAGCCTGCTGCTCATGCATGGCCTGAACCCGCTGAAATTCTTCCGCGGCGCCGCACCCGGCATGCAGGTCGCCTTCGTCAGCTCCTCCAGCTTCGCCGCGATGCCTGCCGCGATGCGCTCGATCACCCACAACCTCGGCGTCAACAAGGACTATGCCTCCTTCGCCGTTCCCTTGGGCGCCAGCATCAAGATGGACGGCTGCGGCGCGATCTATCCCGCCCTGTGCGCGGTCTTCATCGCCCAGTACACCGGCGTCCCGCTCACCCCCGAGCAGTACATCGTCGTACTGATCGCCTCGGTGCTGGGCAGCTTCGGCACCGCCGGCGTCCCCGGCACCGCCGTGGTCATGGCGACCGTCGTCCTCAGCGCCGCCAATCTCCCGCTGGAAACCATCGGCTACCTCTACGCCATCGACCGCATCCTCGACATGATGCGCACGATGACGAACGTCACCGGCCAGATGCTGGTCCCGGTCATCGTCGCCAAGGAAACCGGCCTGCTCGACCGCGCGGTCTACGACAACCCATCGACCAACCTCGGCGTGGATGAAGGCGAAGAACGAACGTCCTGATGCAGGCACCAACGCAGCACCCAAAGACCGGCGAGAGCCGGTCTTTTTTTTCCGCTTGGGGTCGCCGCGAGCGTTACGCCCCGAAGCGACCGGCAGGCCCCTCGGCAAATGTCCCCCGGCCGCCGCCTGGCGGCGACGGCCTCCTCCTTGATTTTGCCCAGGAGCCTACCGGCCGCTTCGGGGCTCGTGCGCGGTGCTAGGCGTACTGCAAACCTGTGCTTGCTGAGGGGGGGCGCCAGTGGCTGGACACGATGGGCCTCGCTGCGCTTGTGGGCGAAATCAAGGAGGAGGGGACGGCCGCAGGCCGGTACCGGGGGACATTCGCCGACAAGCGTAGCGAGGCCCAGCGCTCGACACACCGGCCGCCCCGCCAATGAACAGTTGAAGCGTTGCGCGCGCCAGGCAACCACCCTGAATCCGCACCGTAAACCCCTGTATCACCCGGTGTAACACCCGTGATACACCCGCACCGCGCCTACCTGTCAGCGCCACGTGATCACCGCACCAACCCATTCATCCGCTCCAACGCCAACGCCCCTGTAACAGCAATGTTGCGTGCGGATAACACGAACGCACAGAAACCCCGCAAACACAGGCGTTCCGAACTTGGCACGAATGCTGCTCCATCCCTCCGCATGTCATCGGAGGTCGCCATGGACAGCGTTGCCGCATACCGCATACGACACACCACACTCTGGCTGCTCGCCGCCGCACTCATCCTGCCGGCCGCCGCCCACGCCTCCGGCGCGCGCCAGGGCGTCAAAGCCCAGCCCGGCGAAATCGTCCTCCTGCGTGACGTCTCCGCACGTCCCGCCTACCGCCCCGCACCGCCGGGCATGGCCCTCATCGCCGATCCCTCACCGCGGCGCGAAGTCGGCCAGGCCCTGGGTACCTCCACCGGCATGGACGAACTCAGCGACGACGACTACGCCTCGCTCGGCTCCAATACCGGGGCCGGCATTCCCCGCGGGGCCACCACGATCGAACGCGTCACCGGCCACACCGTCAACAGCACCCTGGGCAAAGCCACCGACAGCGGCATGCTCTCCAGCGGCCAGTTCAGCAACACCATCGGCGGGCCCATGGGCGCGGTCGGCAACGCCACGCGCGGCATCGGCGACCAGGTCCGCGGCGCACTCGCGCAGTTCCCGCTGGGCCAGCCTGCCGGTGGGCCGGGCAAATGAACACCGTCCTGCGCGCCAGCCTGCTCAGCTGCCTGCTGCTCGCTCCGCTGGCCGTGCATGCCCAGCAGAGCAACGACTACGCCGCGATGCTCTCCTACCTCAACCAGAGCCGCATCGACGGGCGCACGCTGGCCGGCGCCGATGGCGCCATCACCGTCAACATGGCCGCCGGTGATCTCAACCAGCAGGCCAACCTGATGGGCATCGCCAACGGCCGCAATGCCCACATCACCGTGGACGCGCGCCAGCAGCAGTCCAACAACGTCAGCCTCAGCGACACCGCCATGGACGCCAGCGCCACGCTCGGTGGCCAGGCACTCAATGGCGCCCGAGGCGTGGCATCGATCAACCAGGCCAGCGGCAACGGCAACGCGACGCTCAACGTCGTCACCGCCACGCTGGCGCAACAGGGCATACGCGAAACGAACGACGAGGCCTTGGCCGCGTCGGGCGCGCTCGCGTCAGCAGGGGGGCAGGGGGCCGTCAACAGCGGTCGGTCGGCCGGAACTCGCAGGGTGGCGGTCGAAGCCTCCGCGCTGCAGGGATTCGACGGCGTCCTGCAACTCAATCAGATCGCGGGATCCGGCAACGCCACCGCAAACCAACTGAGCATCTCGGTGCAGTCCACCCCGTGAGTAGTCACATCCACCCGATTGTCTGTGATGAGAGAGAGGGCACCATGAACACCAACATGAAACGGACCGTACTGGCCATCGCCGTTGCCGCCGCATCCGCCTCCGCCGGCGCCAATGGCTGGGGCAATGACCGCGACAACCAGAACCAGAGCGCCAACATCAACCACCTGCACAACGTGGCTGAAACGCGCACCAACACCAACACCGATACCAACACCGAAACCAATACGAACACCAACACCGATTCGCGTACCTGGAACCGGACCTGGAACAACACCCGCAACAACAACAGCACCACCAACACCACCATCAACGACAACGTGACGAGCAACACCAACGTCACCAGCAACCGCGACGTGACCAGCAATCGCAACGTCACCGAGAACGTCAACAAGACCAGCAGCATCCAGGCCGACGAACGCCAGGAAAAGAACAACCACGGTGTTGACGTCAACATCGAAAAAGACCTGCGCCTGAGCTCGGACATCCGCTTCTCGGGTGATCCGGAAATCACCGGCTCGATCGATATCGATTCGGCCGCCATCGCCGTCATCGACAACCGCCAGTCCGTCACCAACAACCTGGCTGGCAACAGCCTGGTGACCAACAGCGCCTCGATCGCCGACGACGTCGGTGCCGATGCCTCCGGCAACCTGGGCTTCAACGTCGCCGCCGGTGACAACAACGCGCAGGACAACGCTGCTTCGCTGTCCGCGGCGGACGCGTCCTTCAGCTTCGGCATGGCCGATGCGGAAGTCTTCGTCAACCAGTTCGGCGGTGGCAACACCACCCTCAACTCCGGCGTAACCAACGCCGCGGGCCTGGGTGGCAATGCCTTCAGCGGCGCGTCCGGCAACATCGGCGCCAACGTCGCCTCCGGCAACAACAACGAGCAGAAGAATGCGCTCGCTGCGTCGGTGGCCACCAGCGCCTATGCGACCTCGAGCATCAGCTCCAACCAGGTGTCCTCCGGCAACACCGTCAGCAACGCCGGCTACCTGCAGTCGATGACCGACACCGTGGACGTGAACCTCAGTGGTCGCGTTGCCGGTGCGACGTTGGCCGTGGGTGCAGGCCGTTACAGCGGCTCGGGTAGTGCCTACCAGAAAGACAACTACTACCTGGATACCTGGAGCGGCGCGCTGGACCATCCGAGCGGCAGCGAAACCGGTCATATCGACATGGATAGCGATATCCAGAATGCCACCGCCAACCCGAATCGTCCGGGCGTGGGCGGCATTGCGTTCGACACCGATGAGCGCGGCACCAGCCAGTTCGTTGAACTGGGCGTGGCCGACCTCTACGCGAGCCTGAGCGGCACCGTGTCCACCACCCGCTGGGTGAACGTGGATGCGACCAATACCGCGGCGTTGTCCGGCAGTGCGTTCTCCGGCGCCTCCGGCAACATCGGGGTGAACGTGGCCTCCGGTACCGGCAACCTGCAGGCCAACAGTCTGGCCCTGGCGGTTGCGCAGCCCTCCACCGGCGGCGGTGGTGGCGGCGGTCCGGAACAGTAAGTCTGTCCGTTTTCGCAAGCAGTACGCGTTGAGCGCAACAAACCCGGTCATCCGCCAATGACCGGGCTCCCCGGGAGCCCCTGTCCCTTCTCCCCCTTGGGGCAGGGGCTCCTTCCTGAGCCGGAGTACACGATGTCCACCCGAATGCGCACCTGGATGCTGGCCTGGGCACTGTCGATGCTGATGATGCCGATGGGTCTCGTGCGTGCCGGCGATGTCGGCTTCAGTGGCGTGCTGCCCAACGGGGCGGTGCTCACCCAGCGCGTGGAAAGCATGCAGGAACGGCGCTTCCGCAACGTGGTGAGGCAACACACCGATTACAGCTGTGGCGCGGCTGCGCTGGCCACGATCCTGCGCTACGCCTACCACCTGGAGGCGGATGAGGGCACGGTGATCGAAGGGATGATGGGGGTTTCGGATCCACAACTGGTCCACCAGCGCGGTTTCTCGCTGCTGGACATCAAGCGTTACGTCGAATCGATGGGCATGCGCGGCCGCGGCTACCGCGTCAACGAAGAGCGCCTGCGCTCACTGCGCGTGCCCGGGCTGGTGCTGATGGATGTGCGGGGCTTCCGCCATTTCGTGGTCCTCAAACAGGTCCGTGGCGATGTGGTGGATGTAGCCGACCCGATCCTGGGCAACCGCAGCATTCCCGTCAGCGAATTTCTCCAGGCGTGGCCGTCGCGCGCCGTGTTTGTCGTGATCGGCAGTGACTTCGATCGCAACACGGTACTGCTGCAGCCCGGTGAACGGCCGAGTGCCCGTTCGCTGTATGCCAGGCAGGGACCGATCACCGATGCCGAACTGGTCGACTTCGGATTCACCCATGCCGATCTGTTTTAAGGAGGCACCATGAACATCGCAACCTGGACGCCCGGCATCGTGTTGCTCGCGCTGCTGGGCATCGCGCCGGCGCACGCCGACGACAGCCGGCCCGGCAAGGGATTGAGCGAGATCCCCGATCCGGAATTGAACCTCATGCGTGGCCGCTACACCGTCGGTGGCAACACCGTGGCGTGGTTCGGCGTCACCATGGTCTCGCAGTGGCAGACCGCCGGCGGGCAGTCGGCGCAGAGCGCGCTGAAGCTGGGCATGGACTTCAGCCACGGCGGCAGCACACCGAAGATCAGCTTCGCACCAAGCGTGAGCGTGACCGCCGCCGATGCGCCGCTGCCGGTGACACCCGGGCGCAGCGTGGAGTCCAGCGGGCTGCAGAACGTGGCCGGCCTGAGCCAGAGCATCCAGGTCGCCGGTGACGGCAACCTGGCCAGCAACGCCACCCAGTTGACCGTACGCGAAGGCACCGCACCCACGCCCACCGGCGAAGGCGCGCACCTGGCCAGCGTGCAGCAGGGCGGTGTCAGTGCGTTGGCACAACTGGAAGGCAACACCGCCAGGGTGCAGCTGCAGATCGAGGGTGTCGGTGCGGTCCAGCAGTGGATCCGCAACGGCAGCGTCGGCCAGAGCATCGCGCTGGGCAGTGATGGACAGTCGGTCACCAACCGGCTGCAGATCGACCTCGTGAGGCAGTCGCTGGCCAACAACGTTCCGCTCAACCAGAACGTGGCGCAGGCGATGACGCTGGTACGCGGGGTAGGCATGGGGCCGGGCCAGTGATCCATCGGCACGGCAGGGGGAGCGTCAACACAACGGTGGGCCAAGGCAATGCACACGATGATCCGCGCAACACCGCTGGCGCTGGCGGCGCTGGCACTCATGGCGGCTGCGTCCGCCCATGCACAGGCGCAGCAACCTGCGCCGAATGACGCGGCCGACGTCAAGGCGCCGAATGACGCGGCCGACGTCAAGGCGCTGATGGCGCAGCTGGAAAGTCTCAAGGCCAACTACGCGCAGGAAGTACGACGCCTGCGCGAACTGGACATGCAGGTGCAGGCCATGCAGGCACGACTGACCGGCAAGACCGCACCGGTCGCCGGTGCCGAACCTTCACCCCAACAGGCACTGCCGGCCGGCACGCCCGCGGCACCGGCCAGCGCCGACGGCTATGCCAGCTCGGCGGCCGAAGCGCAGCAGGCGAAGCAGGAATCGCGGCGCAGCGTGGACGACGTCAAGCAGCAGCAGGCCGCGCTCTTCAGCCGCCGCTTCACGCTGGAAAACAGCCTCTCCTACGCCCGCTATGACCGCAAGCAGCTCAGCCTCAACGGCTTCCTGGCGCTGGATGCGATCTTCCTGGGCAACATCGCCATCGAGAATGTCGAGTCGGACACGTTGACCTACAACCTGGCCGCGCGCTGGGGCGTCAGCCCACGCCTGACCTTGAACCTGGACGTCCCCTATCTGGCGCGCAAGACCGTGTTCCAGAAGGGCGGCGCCGGCGGTTCGGCCGCGGCGATCGCGCAGGAAGAAACCACCGGCAACGGCATCGGCGATGTGGGCGTGAGCGCCAACTACCGGCTGTTCGCCGAACGTGGGCGGTTGCCGGAAACCGTGCTGACCGTGGGCGCGACCGCACCGACCGGGCGTGCACCGTACGGGCTGGACTGGAAGGTGCTCGAGCGCGACGACGATGACTTCATCCGCTTCGCCGTGCCCGAGCAGCAACCCACCGGCAACGGGGTGTGGCAGGCCAACGTCGGCCTGTCGGCGGTGAAGACCGCCGATCCGGCGATCCTGTTCGCCAACATCGGCTACATCCATTCCTTCCCGCGCAGTTTCGACGACATCGACGCCAACCCGGACACCACCAACCCGGGCGACGTGAAGCTCGGCGGCTCGTACTACTTCGGTGCCGGCGTGGCCTTCGCGTTCAACGAGCGCACCAGCCTGAGCATCTCCTTCAGCGACAAGCTGAGCGCGCGCGCCTCCACCCGCTACAAGAATGGCCAGTGGCTCAAGGTGATCGGCAGCGATGCCAACGCGGGCACGCTCAACCTGGGCATCACCTATGCCCTCAACCAGAAGACCACCCTGGTGAGCCTGCTCGGCATCGGCCTGACCCCGGACGCACCGGACTTCACCCTGGCCTTCAAGGTGCCGTACAGCTTGTGAGCGCGACTGCTCACACGCTGTACGGTCGGCGTCAGCGCAGTTCGGGCAGCGCGAGCTGGTGCTTGCGGCACAGCCGGTAGACCGTCACCCGCGAGACCTGCATGTGGCGGGCGCAGGCGGTGATGTTGAAATCGCTCTGGCGCAGCGCATGCAGCAGGGTCTCGCGTTCGGCGACCTGCTTTGCCCCCTGCAGGCCACGCTCGGCGGTGGGCAGCAGCGGTTGGCTCAGCTCCAGGTCGGCCGCGCTGATGAGCTCGGCATCGCTGACGATCGCCGCACGCTGCACCCGGTTGAGCAGCTCGCGCACATTGCCCGGCCAGGCGAAGCATTCCAGCGCCTGGATCGCCTCGGCGGTGAAGCCGCGCGCACGGGTGACGTGCCGGTGCCGGAAGCTGGCGAGGAAGTGGTGGGCCAGCAGCGCGATGTCGCTGCCGCGCTCGCGCAGGGTCGGAAGGGGCAGGCGCAGCACATTGAGCCGGTAGAACAGGTCGCGACGGAAGTGGCCCTGTTCGACCGCCTTCTCAAGGTCCACGTGGGTGGCGGCGAGCACGCGCACGTCCACCTTCAGCGGCCGATTGCTGCCGATGCGCTCGACCGTCCCCTCCTGCAGCACGCGCAGCAGGTTGGTCTGCGCATCCAGCGGCAGGTCGCCGATTTCGTCGAGGAACACGGTGCCGCCACTGGCCGATTCGAACAGGCCCAGGCGCCGCGTGGCCGCACCGGTGAAGGCGCCGCGCTCGTGGCCGAACAGCTCGGACTGCACCAGCGCGGCCGGGATGGCGCCGCAGTTCACCGCCAGGAACGGGCGCGCGTGGCGTGCCGACAGCGCATGCAGCGCCTGGGCAGCCAGCTCCTTGCCGGTGCCGGTTTCGCCGGTGATCAGCACCGGCAGGTCCACCGGCGCGTACTTGCGGATCGCCGCGCGGGTCACCTGCAGCACGGCGCTGTCGCCGATCAGGGACTGCGGGCCATGTTTGGCGGGCAGCGGGTCCGCGCCCGCCAGTTGCTGCAGCCGCTGCACGACCCGCGGCAGGTCGATCGGCGCGGTGTAAGTATCCACGCAGGCAGCGAGCAGCGCGTCCAGCACCGGCGAGGCGCGCAGGGGGGCGGCCGGCAACAGGGCCAGCAGGCTCATGTGGCGGTGGTCGACCAGCAACTGCTGGAGATGGGCCAGGTTGGCCGGGACCGCGGTGCGCAGGTCCAGCAGGCCCACGATCTGGTCGCTGCCGCGCATGCCGATGCCGGCGCACTGTTCGGGGGCCACGCCGCGGACCTGCCAACCGGCCGCAGCGAGGGTCGCCCGTTCAAGCGTGAGGGGGTGCCCAAACCAGATCACACACCGGGCAGGAAAATCGGGGACAGCCGCCATGCGTCACCTTGTCGACGAGGATCGCGGGCGGTGTCTGCTGCCTGATCGGTTGCCACGGACGTGCCGCCCCACGTCCGGGTCCGTCCCCCGCCACGGTGCACAAGCGCCGGGCGCGTCGCCGGCCGGGAAAACGGCGGTGACAGAGAAGGGAACGCGGGTTGGGCCGGTCAGCGGCCAGTGCCGGTCGCCCGACGAAAAAGGCCGCTGCAGGGCAGCGGCCTTCGATCGGGCGGTTCAGCAGGGCGCGTCAGAGGTCGACGCGGCGGGCCTGCATGAACTTGCCGCCCCAGTAGCCGCTGACCAGGCTGTCGACGCGGACGTCCTTGCCGGTGCTCGGGGCATGCAGGAAGCGGCCTTCGCCGACATAGATGCCGACATGGTCGACCCGGCCCTTGCGGCCGAAGAACACCAGGTCGCCGGCCGCCAGCGCGTTGCGGTCATTGATCAGTTCGGCAGCGCCGTCATGGGCCATCTCGCGGGAAACGCGCGGCAGTTCGACGCCCAGCGCGGTCCGGAACACATAGCCGACCAGGCCACTGCAGTCGAAACCGCTGTCCGGCGAGGTGCCGCCCCAGCGGTACGGCGTGCCGAGCAGGGTCATCGCACGGCGCAGCAGGGACTGGACCTTGCCGTTGTCGGCGGCGTCGCCGACCACGGCAGTGGCGCCGGTGCTGGCGTCGTAATTGGCGAGCAGGCGGCTCAGATCGCCGGCGAACATCGCCGAGCGGTCCATGAGCGGGATGGTGTCGTTGGCCGCCAGGTGCGGAAGCAGGGCGGCGAGGGTGGCGCTGGCAGCGGCATCGGCCTTGCTGCGGGCCGGCGCATCAGCCTTGGGCTTGGCCGGCGCGGAAGAATCAGGGGTGACAGTGACGGGGGATGCAGCAACCTCGGGAGCGGTCGTCGGTGCGGACTGCGCCCAGGCCGGAAGGCTGGCCAGGCAGAGTGCTGCAGCGAGGAAAGCAGGTCGGGCGCGTCGCCGGGTTGCGGCGGTCTGGCCTTTGCACGTCAGGTCGTCTGTCGTCACGCGGCGGTCACTGAATAAAAACGATGGGTGATGATGCCGTGTAAGCGCAGTGATTAGGTACAAATTTCGTTAATTTTTCGTTTACAACTACGTGACTTCGGTCACAAATTTGGACGTTACCCCTGTTCAGCTTAGTTAAGGACGCGTTTCGCTCCCGTGTAGTGGTCTTTCCAATAGGGGCCGCCGAGCGAGTCCAGCCGCACCGTGCCGCCGGTGCTGGGGGCGTGCACGAAGCGGCCTTCCCCGACATAGATGCCGACATGGAAGACGTTGCCCTTGTTGCCGAAAAACACCAGATCGCCGGGCGCCAGGCGTTTGGGATCTATCTTCGGCCCCTGCACGGCGGCCAGATCGCGCGAGGTGCGCGGCAGGCGCAGGTCGAGCATCTCGCGGTACACGTACGCGACCAGCCCGCTGCAGTCGAAACCGGATTCGGGGGTGTTGCCGCCGTAGCGGTAGGGCGTGCCGACCAGGCCGATCGCGCGCATCAGCACGGCGTTGGCGGCCTGCGGATCGTTCGGGGCCACGCTGGGCCAGACCTGGGTCGAGGCGGGCGGCGGGGCCGGGCGGGTGGTCTTGCCGCCGCCGCAGGCGCTCAGCAGGGCGATGATCGCCAGCAGGGCCAGCTGGCCGGGCAGGCGGGTCAGGCGCGAAACTGGCGTCATGTGCATGTTGTCCGGATAATGCGCGACCTTAGAAGGCCGTCATGATGGCGGCGTATCCGGCAGGCCACAACCCGCCTCACCCGTCTGCCCTCGGCAGTCTCCAGACCAGAGTTGCGCATGAAGATCGAAAAAGACCGCGTCGTCCGTTTCCATTACACCGTCGCCGAGCAGGGCCAGGAGCCGATCGAGAGCTCCAAGGACCGTGATCCGCTGGCGATCCTGATCGGCCACGGCAACATCATCCCGGGCCTGGAAAACGCCATGATGGACAAGGAAGCCGGTGCCACCTTCGAAGTGGACGTCAAGGCGACCGACGCCTACGGCGAGCGCCGCGAAGGCCTGACCCAGCGCGTGCCCAAGAAGCACTTCGGCACCAGCAAGCTGGTCCCGGGCCAGCAGGTCGTGCTGCAGACCAACTTCGGCCCGCGTGCGGTCACCGTCGAGAAGGTCGGCATGAGCGTGGTCGACGTCGACCTGAACCATCCGATGGCCGGCAAGGACCTGCACTTCAACGTCGAGATCGTTGACGTCCGCGAAGCCAGCAAGGAAGAAATCGAGCACGGCCACGTGCACGGCGACGGCGGCCACCAGCACTGAGTGCGGTGACCCTTCGTTGATCCAACGGCCCGCTTCGGCGGGCCGTTTTCGTTTGTGCGGCAGGCCCGCGCGCGCACGGCATAATGGCGGACCTGGTCAGCGGATTGCCTGTGAACGCAGCTTCTTCTCCTTTGCAGCCGGTGGGCGCCCACGAGCGCATCGCCGTCATCGACATCCTGCGCGGGTTCGCGCTGCTGGGCATCCTGCTGATGAACATGGAGGCGTTCAGCAGTCCGCTGGATCTGTCGTTCACCGGCATCGATCCGCATTGGCAGGGCGCCGACTACTGGGCCGACGCAGCCATCTACGTGCTGGTCCAGGGCAAGTTCTTCACCCTGTTCTCGCTGCTGTTCGGCGCGGGGTTCTCGGTGATGGCGCAGCGCGCCGATCTCGCCGGCCGCGCGTTCGCGCCGTTCTATCTGCGCCGCAGCGCGGCGCTGCTGCTGATCGGCCTGTGCCACGCGCTGCTGGTGTGGTCGGGCGACATCCTGGTCATCTATGCGCTGATCTCAGTGCTGTTGCTGGCCTGCCGCGAGGCGCCGCGCAGCTGGCTGCCGGCGATGGGCGCGATCAGCTACCTGGGCGCGGCCGCCCTGGTGATGGTGCTGGGTGCCTTGATGAGCTGGATGGCCAGCATGGAGCATACCCAAGCGCCGCTGCGCGAAGCCATGGCACAGGCCGAACAGACGATCGAACTGCAGCGTCAGGCCTACGCGCACGGCAGCTGGGCGCAGGCCGTGGGTCAGCGCCTGCGTGATCTGGGCGCGATGCTGTCCGGGATCTTCGTCATCGGCCCGGAAGTACTGGGCATGTTCCTGATCGGCAGCTGGTTCGCCCGCAGCGGCGCGCTGGCCGAGCCGGAGCGTTTCGCGCGGCTGTATGCACGGCTGCGCTGGGTTGCGCTGCCGAGCGGGCTGGCACTGATGCTGGGCAGTGCGATCTGGCACCCCTACCAGGCGCCCGGCACCCTGGATCTGCCCGGTGGCGCAGCGTATGCGATCAGTGCGCTGGCCGGATTGCTGATGTGCCTGGGGTATCTGGCCTGGATCGTGCACTGGCGCGCGCGCCTGCAGCTGCTGGCACCGATGGGGCGGATGGCGCTGACCCATTACATCGGCCAGTCGCTGGTCTGCACCTGGGTGTTCTACGGCTACGGACTGGGGGCGTTCGAGACGATGCCGCGGCTGTGGCAGATCCCGTTCGCGCTGGCACTGTTCGCGGTGCAGGTCGCGATCAGCCATGCGTGGCTGCGATATTTCCGCTTTGGTCCGCTGGAGTGGATCTGGCGCGCGATGACCTATCTGCAGTGGCCGCCGCTGCGTCGGGCCTGACACGGCGGCGCCACGTCCCCTCACGTCTGGATCGCGGCCGGTCGTGGCATGCTGGAGATGCGCATGAGCGTCGGCACCGGCCCGTTGATGGCAGACCTGATCAACGACGCACGCCGGCGTTTGATCCTGCCCCTTACCGAGTTGAGCGATGCCAATGACGACGCAATACGACTATGACCTGATCGTGCTGGGCGGTGGTTCCGGCGGCCTGGCCGCGGCCTTCCGCGCGGCGCAGCACGGCCAGCGGGTGGCGATGCTGGAGCCGGGTGAACTCGGCGGCACCTGCGTCAACGTCGGCTGCGTGCCGAAGAAGGCGATGTGGCTGGCCGCCGATCTGTCCGGGCGGATCGGCCTGGCCGCGGCGATGGGCTTCGATGTCCCGGTGCGCCCGTCGCTGGACTGGAAGGAACTGGTGGTGCATCGCCAGGCCTACATCGCCAACATCCATGCCAGCTATCTCAAGCGCCTGGATGAAAACAAGGTAGTGCGCGTGCCGCGCCGCGGTCGGCTGGTCGATGCGCACACGGTGGAATGCAGCGATGGCGTGCGCATCAGTGCCGCGCACCTCCTGATCGCGACCGGCGCACATCCGCAGCGCCCCGATATTCCCGGTGCCGGACTGGGGCTGGTCTCCGATGATTTCTTCAACCTGTGCAGCGCGCCGGCGCGGGTCGCGATCGTCGGCGGCGGCTACATCGCGGTGGAACTGGCCGGGCTGCTGCAGGCGCTGGGCAGCCGCGTGAGCCTGCTGGTGCGGGGTGAGCGCCTGCTGGAGCGTTTCGATGCGGAACTCACCGCGCAGCTTGCCGAAAACCTGCGGCATCAGGGCGTGCAGGTCCACTTCGGCTATCGCCTGCGCGAGCTGCAGCGTGACGGCGAGGCCGTGGTCGCGCTCGGCCATGACGGGCCCGCCGACGGTCACTTCGATGCCGTGTTCTTCGCCACCGGCCGACGCGGCAACAGTGCCGATCTGGGGCTGGAAGCGGTGGGCGTGGTGGTGGGTGACAAGGGCGAGGTGGAGGTCGACGAGTGGCAGACCACCGCGGTGCCGAGCATTCATGCCGTGGGCGATATCGCCGGGAAGGTGGGCCTGACCCCGGTCGCGATCGCCGCCGCGCGCAAGCTGATGGACCGCCTGTTCGGCGGCCAACCGCAGGCGAAGATGGACTATGAGCACGTGGCCAGCGTGGTGTTCTCGCACCCGGCGCTGGGCGCGGTGGGGCTGAGCGAAGAAGAGGCCTGCGCGAGGTACGGCGACGTCCGCGTGTACCGCAGCAATTTCCGCCCGATGCTGCAGGCGCTGGCCGATGGCACCCAGCGCAGCCTGTTCAAACTGGTCTGCGTGGGCGAAGAGGAGCGGGTGGTCGGTGTGCACCTGCTCGGCGAGGCGGCGGATGAAATCCTGCAGGGGTTCGCGCTGGCGGTGAAGATGGGCGTGACCAAGGCCCAGTTCGACGACACCGTGGCGATCCATCCGACCTCCGCAGAAGAAGTCGTACTGATGCGGTAGCAACGCGCATTCGCGCATCGCTCCCAAGGTTTGCGATGCAATCCTTGGGCCCCGCCTCACCATCACCCACATCCCCGCGCCTGTCGGCGCGCCCCCTTGACTCAAGGGGGCTGCTCCACCCGCCTGGTATCCGTGGGTGTCGAGCATGCGACAATTCCAGTTCCCCCGCTGCCCAGCCGCCTCCGTGCGGCTGTCCGCCGTCCTGATGTCGTCACCCGTTTCCCCGCTGCCCACGTCCTCCAGCCGCATCGCCGCCGGCGGCATCGCCTTGGCCGCGATCGGCGCCATTGCCGCCTCGGGCAAGGCGGTCATCGTCAAGCTGGCGTATCGGCATGGCGTGGATGCCACCACGCTGCTGGCGCTGCGGATGTTGATGGCCTTCCCGCTGTTCGCCCTGCTGGCCGTCTGGTCCGCGCGGCGCGCGCCGGCGCTGTCATGGGGCGATCGCGGGCGGGTGGTGTGGCTGGGTTTGACCGGCTATTACCTGTCCAGCCTGCTGGACTTCCAGGGCCTGCAGTACATCAGCGTTACCCTGGAACGGCTGATCCTGTACTTGAACCCGACGCTGGTCCTGCTGATCAGCCTGGTGCTGCTGAAAAAACGCCCCGGGCGCTGGCAGGTCGCCGCACTGGTGCTCAGCTATCTCGGCGTACTGCTGGCCTTCGGCCATGACCTGCAGCTGGAAGGCGGGCGCATCGTGCTGGGCAGCGCGCTGGTGTTCGCCAGTGCGCTGAGCTATGCGTTGTATCTGTTCGGCAGTGGCCAGGTGGTGGCGCGGATCGGTGCCATCCGGCTGACCGCCTATGCCAGCTGCGTGGCCTGCGTGCTGTGCGTGCTGCACTTCGCGGTGCTGCATCCGATGTCGGCGCTGGGCCAGGCACCGGTGCCGGTGTACTGGCTCTCGCTGATCAACGCGACGCTGTGCACGGTCCTGCCGGTGATGGCGATCATGCTCGCGGTGAAGCGGATCGGCTCGTCGCTGGCCGCGCAGGTGGGTATGCTCGGTCCAGTCTCCACCATCGTGATGAGTCTATGGCTGCTCGACGAACCCATGGGGCCGTGGCAGATCCTCGGCACGGCGCTGGTCCTGCTCGGCGTGCTGCTGGTCAGCCGGGTCCGCGCGTGAACGCGGCCGCGATGATCGGCGATGACCCGGCGGCACAGGCGCGTGCGCGCATCCTGGCGGTGATCCGCGCGATCCCGCGCGGGCAGGTGATGGGCTATGGCCAGGTCGCCGCCAAGGCGGGGCTGCCGGGCAGGGCGCGGCTGACCGCGCGCGTGCTGGGCATGAATGACGACCCGGAACTGCCATGGCACCGCGTGCTGCGCTCGGACGGGCGCATCGCGATGCCGGAAGGCTCGGCCGGCTGGAAGGAACAGAGCCAGCGGCTGCGCGCCGAGGGCGTGGCGATCGAGCGGGGGCGGGTCAAGGGCATGCCGGCGGCCGGCGCGGACGATCTGGATGCCGCCCTGTGGGGACCGGGCTGACACTGCCTGGGCGTTGAACAGGCGCGCTGGCGCGCAGCGTGCGGTCGGGTGCTGCGGCTATGATGGGCGCAGTTCCAAAGGATGCCCCCATGTTTCCGCGACTGCCTACCGTCACCAAAGCGTTGTTGATCGCCAACGTCCTGCTGTTCCTGCTGCAGCAGCCGTTCCTGCTCGGCAATGCCACGTTCGAGCCCTTCATGCTGCAACCTCTGGGCGGCGGTTTCGATCCGTTCTCGCCCGGTGGCAACTTCCAGCCCTGGCAGCTGCTCACCTATGGCTTCCTGCATGGCAGCTTCGGCCATCTGTTCTTCAACATGCTCGCGCTCTTCATGTTCGGGGCGCCGCTGGAACAGACCTGGGGCGAAAAGCGCTTCCTGACCTATTACCTGGTGTGCGTGGCCGGTGCCGGCCTGTGCCAGCTGCTGGTCGGGATGATGCTGGCCGACCCGGCCACGGTGCTGGGCGCTTCCGGTGGCGTGTTCGGCCTGTTGCTGGCCTACGGCATGCTGTTCCCGAACCAGCGGGTGATGCTGCTGTTCCCGCCGATCCCGATGAAGGCACGTACCTTCGTGATCGTCTTCGGCGCGATGGAACTGATGCTGGGCGCCACCGGCTGGCAGCCGGGCGTGGCCCACTTCGCCCACCTGGGCGGCATGCTGTTCGGCTGGCTGTTGATCCGCTACTGGCGCGGCCAACCGCCGTTCAACAACCGGCGTCCACCGGGACCTCCGAAGCGCCCCAACCACCTGCGCAGCATCAAATAACAGGGACGGAGGTGGTTAATAACCACCTCCGTCCCCATTAAAAAAAAGGGCGCCCCGTGGGCGCCCTTTTTCGTTGACCAGTGCCAGGGGCAGGACTCAGCGCCAGACCTTGATCTGGTCGTTGTCCACGCGCTGCATCGGCTGGCCCGGCTTGCAGGTGAAGGTCGCACCGAAGGCCGGCAGGTTGGACAGCGGGCCGTTGGTGCGCCAGCGGCCCGGGGCCAGGATGTCGGAGGTCACGCGCTGCGCGGCGACGTTCGGCGACAGCTGCTGCGGCCACAGGCTGGCCCAGGCGCGGAAGAAGCCCTGCTGGGCGGCCGGCTTGGCAGCTGGTTCGACGGCCTTGTAAGCCTCCCACGCCAGTTCGAGGCCGGCCAGATCGGCCAGGTTCTCTTCGCGGGTGAGTTCGCCGTTGACCTTGGCCCCCTTGACGCCCGGGTAGTCGTAGCCGCTGTACTGCGCGGCGACGCGGTTGCCGAACAGGGTCCAGGCGGTCTTGTCGGCCGGGGTCCACCAGCTGCGCAGTTCGCCCTTGGCATCGACCAGCGCGCCCTTCGCGTCGATCGCACGGGTCAGCTCGTGGGCGACCAGCGCGCCGTAGCTGCCGAACAGCTCGGCGGTATCGCCCTTGGCGTTGAACACCGGGCCCTGCAGCACGGCGGCGGTGACGATCAGGCGGTTCTGCGCGATGTCATAGGCCAGCGCCGGCTGCTGCGGCAGCACGTCCCAGCGGCGGTCGGCGTTGCCCTTGCCAATGCGCTTCATTTCTTCGCGGTGGCGCCAGGTGGAGGCGATCAGCATGTTGCCGCCGAAGCTGCCACGGCCCATCGGCTGCACGGTGTAATCCAGATCGCGCAGCGGGGTGCCGATCTCGATCTTCAGCGCGGCCAGCTTGGCCTGCGCTTCGGTCTTGGCTTCATCGCTCATCCAGGTGCTGCGCTTGACCGCGTCGATCTGCACTTCGCGGATCTTGTCCACGACCAGGGCGGCCTTGCGCCGGTCGTCGGCGGACAGATGCCTGGCCGCGTACTCACGGCCGACCATCGGACCGGCAGCGACGTTGATCGCGTCCAGCACCTGCTCCCAGCGCGCCGGCGGCAGGGTCTGGCCACGGATCACGCGGCCGCGGAATTCGAACTCGGCGTCGCGGTAGGCCTTGGACAGGTACGGTGCCATGGCGTCACCCACGCGCCAGCGCAGGTAGACCTTCCACTGCTCCGGCTTGATCCGCGTGACCATGCCGTCGAGCTGCTTGAACAGCGCCGGATCGGCCAGCGAGACCAGGTCGTCGTTGACGCCCTGTGCCTTCAGGAAGGCATCCAGCTGCAGGTTGCGATAGCGGCTGTTGAGCTCCTTGGTGGAGATCGGCGCGTAGTTGTTGAACGGGTTGTTGATGCCGGCCAGCGACTGCGCGTTGCGCGCCAGTTCGGTTTCCAGCGCGATCACCGACTGCGACTCGGCATCGAGCTTGTCGGCCGGGGTGCCGGTCAGGGCCAGCACCTGCTTGACGTAATTGCGGTAGCGCCCCATCAGCGCGACGGTGTCGGCATCGGTGCGGGTGTAGAACGCCGGGTCCGGCAGGCCCATGCCACCCTGCATGAAGTAGCCGATGTGGCGGTCCAGCGCCTTCAGGTCCACGTCCGGCGCGAAGTTGAAGGCCACCGGGATACCGACCTGGTGCAGCGCGGCGATCGAGGCCGGCACGTCCTTGGCCTTCTTGATCGCGTTGATGCGGGTCAGCAGCGGGGCGATCGGGTTGGAGCCGTCGGCTTCCACCGCCGCTTCGTCCAGGCCGCTGGCCCAGAAATCGCCGAGCAGCTTCTGCACGTTGCCCTGCGGTGCGGTCATCGCCGCATCCAGCAGTTCACGCTGCTGCTGGCGGGTACGGTCGGCGAGCTGGCCCAGCGCGGTGGTGGCGCCGGTCTGCGGTACCGGGTTGGCCTTCAACCAGGTCGCATTGGTGGCCTCGTAGAAGTCGCTGCACTGCGCGCTGACGGCCGGCGCGCGGGCGGCGGCCTTCTTCTTCGGCGCGGCATGCGCATCGTGTGCGATGACCAGGGAGGCCAGGCTCAGGCCCAGGGCAATGGCGAGCGGACGGAGGTTGGACATGTAAAGCGAATCCAGCGGGGATGAGATCGCGCGAGTGTACCAAGCAAAGCGAAACGAGCGTGATGGCAAGCGCGCGCCCCAAAAAACAAAGGCCCGGGAAAATCCCGGGCCTCTGCATGGATCACATCACGCCGGGGCGCGATGGCTTACCAGATCACGACCTGCTGGTCGCCTGCGCGCACCATCGGCGAGCCGGCCTTGCACTGGAACGCAGCGGCGAAGGTCGGCAGGTTCGACGGGGCACCCATCGCACGGAACTGCGCCGGGGCATGCGGGTCGGTCGCCAGACGGACCTTCATGTTCTCCGGGGTGTACTTGGTGCGCCACACGGTGGCCCAGTTGAAGAAGAAGCGCTGGTCGCGGGTGAAGCCGTCGACCTTCGGGTCATCCTTGCCGGCCGAGGCCTTCTGCAGGGCGTCGTAGGCGGTCGCCAGGCCGCCCAGATCGGCGATGTTCTCGCCCAGGGTCAGCTTGCCGTTGACCGCCTGGCCGTCCACCTTGTAACCGTCGAACTGCTTGATCAGCTTGCCGGTCAGGCCGCTGAAGTTCTTGGTGTCGGCGTCGGTCCACCAGTTCTCGAAGTTGCCGGTCGGCCCGAAGCGGCTGCCCTGGTCGTCGTAACCGTGGGTCATTTCGTGGCCGATCACCGCACCGATGCCGCCGTAGTTCAGCGCGTCATCGGCCTTCGGATCGAAGAACGGCGGCTGCAGGATGGCGGCCGGGAACACGATCTCGTTCTGCAGCGGGTTGTAGTAGGCATTGACCGTCTGCGGGGTCATGCCCCACTCGGTCTTGTCCACCGGCTGGCCGATCTTGGACAGCGCGAACTTGTAGTTGAACGCGTTGGCGGCGCGGACGTTGCCCAGGTAGCTGTCGCGCCCGGTGCTCAGGCCGCTCCAGTCACGCCACTTGTCCGGGTAGCCGATCTTCGGGGTGAAGGTCTCCCACTTGGCGATCGCCTTGGCCTTGGTCTCGTCGCTCATCCAGGTCAGGCCCTGGATACGCTCCTTGAGCGCGGCGGCGAGATTCTTGACCAGTTCTTCCATCTTCGCCTTGGCTTCCGGCGAGAAGGCGACCTTGACGTACAGCTGGCCGAAGGCATCGCCGGCATCGTTCTCGATGGTGCCCAGCACGCGCTTCCAGCGCGGCTTCTGCTCCTTCTGGCCGTTGAGGGTCTTGCCGTAGAAGTTGTAGCTCTCGTTGACGAACGCATCGGCCAGGTACGGCGAGGCGCTGTCCACGGTGTGGAAGCGCAGGTAGGCGCGCCACACCGACGGATCGGTATCACCCAGCGCCTTGCTCACTTCCTGGTGGAAGCTCGGCATGGCCAGCGAGAATTTCTCCGGCGTGGCGATGCCCTGGGCCTTGAAGAACTCGCTCCAGCTGAAGTTCGGGGTCAGCTTGTCCGCATCGGCCACGGTGACCGGGTTGTAGAACAGCGAGACATCGCGCGACAGCTCGACGCTGGACTTGGAGGCCTTGGCCAGGCGGGTTTCGAACTTGACCACGTCGGCGGCCTGCTTTTCAGCATCGGCGGTCGCCACGCCGGCCAGTTCCAGCACCTTGGCCACGTGGGCCTGGTAGGCCTTGAGCTTGTCGGCGTTCTTGGCGTCGGTGTAGTAGGTGGTGTCCGGCAGGCCCAGGCCGCCCTGGCTGGCGTAGGCCAGGTTCATGCTGGAATTCTTGAAGTCCGCTTCCGGACCGAAGCCGAACAGCACGTTCTCGCCCTTGGCTGCGCTGGTGCGCAGGTAGTTGGCGATCGCGTCCTTGTCCTGCAGGCCGTCGATGGCGGCCAGGTCGGCCTTGATCGGCTCGATGCCCTGGGCATTGATCTTGGCTTCGTCCATGCCGGTGGCCCAGAAGTCGCCGACGATCTTCTCGATGCCGGCCGGGTTCTTGACCGCCGCGACCTGCTCGGCGAGCTGGTGCTGCACGGCGACCGAGCGCTCGTCCAGGATGGTGAAGGCGCCCCAGCTGGTGCGGTCGGCCGGGATTTCATTGGCGGCCAGCCACTTGCTGTTGACGTAGTCGCCGAACGCGCCGCAGGCGTCCATGCTGGTGTCCAGGTCGGACGGGTGGAAGGCGTTGTAGGCCGGCAGCTTGCTCTCGTCGAGCTTGTACTCGGTGGCGGCCGTGGCGGCCGGCGCGGCGGTGGAGGCTGCGCTGTCCGTCGCCGGGGTTTCGTTCTTGCCGCAGCCGACCAGCGCGGCCGAAACGGCCAGGGTCAGCAGTACCAGTTTGGGTGTACGAGCGATCACGTGATTGGCCTCCAGGCCGGAAAGTCATGCAGGAATGGCCCGCAAGGGCCTGTGGGCCAGACGATACGCCGCTGGCCCGGCCTGCAAGGGTGTCGAAGGTCATGGCCGATGGCAAGCGGCCTGATCCGGTCAATCGCGGACCGGCGCCCGGCCCGGTGACGGCCAAGGAAAAGCCCCGCCTTGCGGCGGGGCCCGGGGGTGTCATCCCTGGTGCGGCTTAGTTGGTCTTGGTGCCGAAATCGTACTTGGCCTGCACGTACACCGCGCGACCGTACGGGTTGTAGATGCTGCTGTTGTACGGCGAGGCGACGTTGCCGGCGTAGCTGTGGGCCTGGCCGTCGGGCATCTTGTTGAACACGTTGTTGACCATCAGCGAGAGGGTCAGGTTGTCCAGCGCCTGGTAGTTCACGCTCAGGTTGTACGTGGTGTACGAGCCCCACTTGCCCGCCTTGTAGCCGGACGAATGCACGTAGTCGTAGCTCTCGCCCAGGTAGGACATGTAGTTCGGCGTCTTGCCGATGTAGTTGAAGTACAGCGTGGTGGTCCAGCGGTCCTTGGCCCAGCCCACCGAACCATCGGTACGGACCTTGGCGTAGGCGTCGTAGTACCACATCGCATACGGGTCGCGCAGCAGATCCAGATAGCCGTCGCCCGGCTGCGGCTGCAGCTCGCGCTTGAGGATGTTGGTGTAGTTGCTGGCGAACTGCAGCGAGCCGAAGCGGCCGATGTCCTGCACGTACTTGAAGCTGGCCGTCAGGGCCTGCAGGTTCTGGCGCGCCACGTTGAGCTTCGGCGTGAAGATCTGCTCGATGTTGCCGGCCGCATCGCGGGTGATCCAGTCGGCGACGTTGTCGCAGCTGGCCGAGGTCGGGTTGTCCTGCCCGTTGCGGCAGTAGTACTCCGCACGCAGCAACTGGTCCGAGCTCAGGGTGTCGACTTCGTTGTCGATCTTCCAGTTGTAGTAGTCCACCGAGACCGACAAATTGTTGATCGGTGCCCAGACCACGCCGGCATTCCAGACATCGGCGGTGATCGGTTCCAGCTCGGTGTTGCCGGCCTGCACGCCGAACACCGACTCGTTGCCGTACGGGCAGGCGAGGGTATCGGCCGGCGCATAGCCGAGCTGGCCGCAACGGTAGTAATCGACCGCGCCGTTGGCGTAGTAACCGCTCTCGCCCTGGAAAGCGTCGGGCAGGGTGGGGGCACGGAACGCGGTGCCGTACTTGCCGCGGAACAGCAGGCTTTCGATCGGCCGGAACTCGACACCCACGCTGTAGGTGGCCTTGTCGACGGTGTTGTCGGCGATCTTGTAGGCGTCATAACGGCCGGAACCGGTGACGGTCAGCGAATCGATCAGCGGCAGGCGCAGTTCGGAGGTCAGCGCGTAGTTGCTGCGATGGCCATTGCCGGCCACCGAGGTGGTGCCCCACACGCTGCCGTCCATCAGCCGCTCGTCCGGGCGGTAATCCCAGCCTTCGCTGCCGGCTTCGGCGACGAGGGCAAAACCGGCATCGCCACCGGGCAGGGTGAACAGCGAGCCGTTGGTGATCTGGAAGCGGCCCAGGTTCTGCCAGGTCTTGCTCTCGTTGTAGGTGTAGCCGGTGAAGCTCTGGAAATCGCCGGCCGGCAGCTGCGAATAGAACGCGCCCCAGTTCGGGCTGTAGATGTTGTAGCCGTCATCGGTGGTGCCGAGCACCGGACCGAGCACGCGGTTCTCGAAGTAGCTGTCGATGTCATCGGCCCAGCGCACGAAGCCGCGCTCGGTCAGCTTGTATTCGCCACGGCTGAAGCTGGCGCTGTAGTCCCAGTTGCCGAACGTGCCACGCCCGCCCAGAGTGACCT
The DNA here is from genome assembly GCF_039673155.1 of Stenotrophomonas sp. TWI1149. Taxonomy (NCBI): domain Bacteria; kingdom Pseudomonadati; phylum Pseudomonadota; class Gammaproteobacteria; order Lysobacterales; family Lysobacteraceae; genus Stenotrophomonas; species Stenotrophomonas sp. TWI1149. The sequence continues at coordinate 99,978 of NZ_JBDJLB010000006.1, read as the reverse complement.
GGTAGGCCTTGTTGCGGTCGGTGTTGAGGATGTCCTTGTAGCCGTTCGGCCCGATGTCCTCCGGCGCGAACGCGCGCTGCAGGTTCATGTACTGATCGGTGTCCTGGTCATAGAACGCGCCGAAACTCAGGTCGCTGCCCCAGAACGTATAGCCCGAACCCGGGGTGTACTTGACCTCTTCAAGGCTGTACAGCGCATCGGCGAACAGGGTGAAGTTGTCGTTCACATCGAACGTCATCGAGCTGTAGAACTGGCTGCTTTCCTTGTCGTTCTTCAGCGTGCGGTAGCCGGCGCCGTAGGCCGAACCGCACGACTCGCCCGCCGCGCGGGTGCCGAGCACGGTGGTGCCGCCGAACTGGCCGGCGACGCTGGCGCAGCGGGTCGGATCCATCATCACGAACGCGTTGTTGTCCGCCGGCAGGTAGACCAGGAAGTCATTGGCCGGCACCTGCGCGCTGTAACCGACGCGGTTGTTGGTGCGGGTCAGGTCGCGCTGGTAGCCCCAGATCGGGTTGCTCTTTTCGTACTGGACGTTGACCAGCGCATTGAAGCGGTCATCGGCACTGTTGAAGCCCTTGGCGCCGCTGACGCGGATGTTGTTGCCACCGCCCTCGGTGGTGGCGCCGCCACGGACGTTGAGCACACCGCCTTCCATGCGCTCTTTCAGGATGATGTTGACCACGCCGGCGATCGCATCCGAACCGTACAGCGAGGACTGGCCGCCCGGCAGGATTTCAATGCGCTCGACGATGTCGATCGGGATGCCGCTGAGGTTGTTGAACGCATCGCTGCCGTTGTAGAGCGCCGGGTACTGCAGCATCGGGCGGCCATTGATCAGGTACTTGGTGTACCCCGGATCCAGGCCGAACATGCCGGCCGCTTCGGCGCCCTGGGTGAAGGAGGCCGCGGTCTGGCCGCCCTGCAGGCCGCCGGTGGTCAGCGAGGACTGCTGCAGGACTTCGGAAATGCTGGTGAAGCCGCGGGTCTGGATGTCCTCGGCGGTGACGGTCAGCACCGGCGTGTGGTTCTCGATCTCGGTCTGCGGGATCAGCGAACCGGTGACGGTGACGCGGTCGAGATTGGTGGCGCCGTTGTCCTGTGCGAAGACGGTAGCGCTGGTGAGCAGCAGGCCGGTGAGGACGGCGGCGGCAAGCGGGTGACGCGAGATCGAAGTACCTTGGCGAGACATGTGTAACCCCGTGTAGTGGTGATGTCGTGGCTTTCCCTTCCGTGGGACGTCTTGATGGTGTTCAACGGTGACCGGTCCCAGGCCTGTGACCATCCTTGGCTGTTTCATTCTGCGTTCAGTTGAAACCGGTGTGCGGCGAACGTAACACACGCTTAACGTGAAATTCGCTGAATGGTCATCCTCGGACGGTGAGGAATATCGACCCGCTCTGAAATCGTTTGAAAAACAATCGCCTGGGCATGCATGAAATTTTATTCATGTTGCGCGGATGAGCGAGTGCTGAATATGGCGATGTTTAACAAGTGAGATTAAAAGCCGATTCGCATTTCGAAACCCGGGGTCCGGACATGAAAAAAGCCCCGCCTTGCGGCGGGGCTCCAGGGTCCATCCCGGGACGTGGAACTTACTTCGCGCCGAATTCGTACTTGGCCTGCACATACACGGCACGGCCGTAGATGTTGTAGAAGTAATTGTTGTACGGCGTACCCGAGGTGCCCGGGTAGTTGCTCGCCTGGTTGTCGGGCATCTTGTTGAACACGTTGTTGACCATGACCGAGAAGGTCATGTTCTCCGCCGCGCGGTAGTTCACGCTCAGGTTGTAGGTGGTGTAGGAACCCCACTTGCCGGCCTTGGCGCCCGAGGAGTGCACGTAGTCATAGCCGTTGCCGGCGTAGGCCAGGTAGTTCGGGGTCTTGCCGACGTAGTTGAAGTACAGCGTGGTGGTCCACTTGTCCAGGGCCCAGGCCAGCGAGCCATCGGCGCGCACCTTGGCGTAGGAGTCGTAGATCCACATGTTGTACGGATCGCGCAGCAGGTCCAGGTACTCATCGCCCGGCTGCGGCTGCAGCTCGCGCTTGATCATGTTGGTGTAGTTGGTGGAGAACTGCAGCGCACCGAAACGACCCAGTTCCTGCACGTACTTGGCGCTGGCGGTGATGGCCTGCAGGTTCTGGCTGGCCACGTTCATCTTCGGGGTGTAGATCTCGTCCAGCACGCCGGAGGCATCGCGGGTGATCCAGTCGTTGACGTTGTCGCAGCTGGCCGACGTGTTGTTGACCTGGCCGTTGCGGCAGTAGTACTCGGCCAGCAGCAGCTGGTCCGAGCTCAGCGTGTCCACTTCGTTCTTGATCTTCCAGTTGTAGTAGTCGACCGAGAAGGACAGGTTGCTGAGCGGTGCCCAGACCACGCCGGCATTCCACACATCGGCGGTGATCGGCTCCAGGTCCGGGTTGCCGGCGCGCTGGCCGAACACCGAGACGCTGTCATACGCGCAGCCGGTGGTGTCGGTCGGCGCGTAGCCGAGCTGGCCGCAGCGGTAGTAATCGGTCGCACCGTTGGCGTAGTAGCCGCTCAGGCCCTGGAAGGCATCGGACAGGCTGGGCGCGCGGAACGCGGTGCCGTACTTGCCGCGGAACAGCAGGCTCTCGATCGGGCGGAACTCGACGCCGATGCTGTAGGTGGCCTTGTCGACGGTGCTGTCCCCGATCTTGAACGCGTCATAGCGGCCCGAGCCGGTGACGGTGAGCGAGTCGAGCAGCGGCAGGCGCAGCTCGGAGGTCAGCGCGTAGTTGCTGCGGTGACCCGCGCCGGCGACCGCGGTCGTGCCCCACACGCTGCCATCCATCAGGCGCTCGTCCGGGGTGTAGTCCCAGCCTTCGCTGCCGGCTTCGGCGACGACGGCGAAACCCGCATCACCGCCCGGCAGCGAGAACAGCGTGCCGTTGGTGATCTGGAAACGACCCAGGTTCTGCCAGGTGCGGCTCTGGCTCTCGGTGTAACCGGTGAATGTGGCGAAGTCGCCGGCCGGGATCGGCGCGTAGAAGGCCTCCCAGTTCGGCGCGAACACGGCGTAACCGCTGCGGGTGCCGAGCTGCGGGCCCAGCACGTGTTCTTCGAAGTAGCTGTTGATCGGGTCGGCCCAGCGCACGAAGTTGCGCTCGGTCAGCTTGTACTCGCCGCGGGTGAAGCTGGCGCTGTAATCCCAGTTGCCGAGCGTGCCGCGGCCGCCCAGGGTGACCTGGTAGGCCTTGTTGCGGTCGGTGTTGAGGATGTCCTTGTAGCCGTTGGCGCTGATGTCTTCCGGCGCGAACGCGCGCTGCAGGTTCATCCACTGGCCACTGGTCTGATCCCAGAAGCGGCCGTAGCCCGACGCGGTGCCCCACCAGGTGTAGTTGGAACCGGTGGCGTACTTCACGTCTTCATAGCTGTAGAGCACATCGCCGAACAGCTGCAGGCTGTCGTTCGCGTCGAAGGTGAACGAGCTGTAGATCTGCGCGCTGTCCTTGCCGTTCTTGACCGTCTTGTAGCCCGGGCTGTAGATCGAGCCGCAGGACTGGCCGGCCGCACGCGTGCCGAGCACGGTGGTGCCACCGAACTGCCCGGCCACGTTGGCGCACAGGTTCGGGTCCATCATCAGGTAGGCGTTGCCGGCGGCCGGATTGACGACCAGGAAGTCGTTGGTCGGCACCTGCGCGGTGTAGCCGTTGCCGTTGGTGGTCCTGGTGACGTCGCGCTGGTAGCCCCAGATCGGATTGCTCGATTCGAACTGGGCATTGACCAGTACGTTGAGGCGATCATCGGCGCTGTTGAAGCCGGTGGCCCCGCTGACGCGGAAGGTGCTGCCGCCGCCTTCGGTATAGGTGCCGCCGCGCACGTTCAGCACGCTGCCGTCCATCCGCTCCTTCAGGATGATGTTGACCACGCCGGCGATCGCATCCGAGCCGTACAGGGAGGACTGGCCGCCCGGCAGGATCTCGATGCGTTCGACGATGTCGATCGGGATGCCGCTGATGTTGTTGAACGTGTCGCCGCCGTTGTACAGGGCGGGGTAGGACAGCATCGGCCGGCCGTTGATGAGGTACTTGGTGTAGCTCGGGCTCAGGCCGAACATGCCGGCCGCTTCGGCACCCTGGGTGAACGAGGCGGAGGTCTGGCCGCCCTGGAGGCCGCCGGTGGTCAGCGAGGACTGCTGGAGCACATCGGCCACGCTGGTGAAGCCGCGCGTCTGGATGTCTTCGGCGGTGATGGTCACGACCGGGGTATGGGTTTCGATCTCGGTCTGCGGGATCAGCGAACCGGTGACGGTGACCTTGTCCAGGTTGGTGGTGCTGCTGTCCTGGGCGAAGGCGGTGACGGCGCTGGTCAGCAGCATGCCGGTCAGTACGGCCGCGGTCAGCGGGTGGCGCGAGAGAGTGGAGCGGTGGCGAGACATGGGCATCCCCGAGTGCAGTTTCGACGTGGGTGAGGCCATCCGTGGGGGCGGTGACATGCGATGTGAAGACTTCCTTGCTTCGTCATCGAACGTAACACAGCCTTAACGAGGCTTACACGAAGCGGTCACATGACGATCAGGAATAAGGGCGGATTTCCAGTAAAAAATCCTTGATAAACAATCGTGTACAAAAATGTATCAATTTGTAACGCCCTGGTTGCTGACTATGAAGTGAATGGTTCCGGCTGAAAACGATTCCTGTTTGCGGTGCTTCCGGTGTTTCGTGTGACGTCTTACAGGCATGGGCGTTTCTCTTCCTGAGCCGCCGGAGCCGGAAACGAACAAGCCCGGCATCAGCCGGGCTTGTTGGTGTTGCCGTTCTGGATGGATCAGAACTTGTAGGACGCGCCCATGTAGAAGTAGCGGCCGACGTTGTCGTACATCGAGTGCCCGACATCGGCACCGAAGTAGTTGCGCGGCGGATCCTTGTCGAAGGCGTTGTCGATGCCCAGGTACACGTCGATCTTGTCACCCGGGAACTGATAGCCCAGCTGGAAGTTGTGGTACGTGTACGAGCCATTGCGGATCGGGCTGGCCGAGCCGGGGTTGCTGGCGTAGCTGCTCGGGGTCACGCGCAGGTTGCCGTCGACGTAGTTCAGGTCCCACGAAGCGCGCCACTGGCCCAGCGAGTACTTGCTCTGCAAGGTGGCGCGCCAGCGCGGATCGGTCACGTAGGTGACGTACTCGTTGTACTCGTCCGGGAACTCCTGGAACGCCCATTCACGCGACTGGATCAGACGGCTGCCGACGAACCGGACGACGGCATCGCCGCCGGCCATGTTCCAGCGATAGTCCATCTCCACGTCCACGCCGATCCGGCGCGAGCGTGCCAGGTTCTCGTTCAGTGCGCTCCAGCGGACGATCGAGTACTCGGGGAAGAACCGGCCCTGTGCATCGGTGAAGCCGCCGACCGGTGCACGCACGACCTGGCCGCAGAACGAGTTGCCCACGCCGCCGGGGGAATCCACGCAGCGGCTGGCGTTGGTCTGCGCCGTGACCGCGCCGATGGCGTCTTCCAGGTTGATGTTCCAATAGTCCACCGACATGCCGAAGCCCGGCAGGAAATCAGGCTGCCACACGAAGCCGTAGGTGAAGCTGCGCGCACGTTCCGGCTTCAGATCCGGATTGCCGCCGCTGACGCCCGGGCGAGTAGCACTGTAGGTATCGATCCAGCCCACCGGCACGCCCAGCGCGGAGCAGTTGGCCTGGCGCAGTGCCGGGTCCTTCGCGGTCGACGGACGGTTGGTGTTGGTCACCAGGTAGTTGCAGGGATCGTTGATGGTGGCGAAGTTCTCGCTCTGCGGGTTGTACAGCTCGCCGATGCTCGGCGCGCGTACGGCCTGCGACAGCGTGCCGCGCACGCGCAGCGAGGGGATCACGGTCCAGTCCAGGCCCACCTTCCAGGTGGTGGTTTCGCCGATGCTGCTGTAGTCCGAGTAACGGCCTGCGGCATCCACGGTCAGCGAGTAGATGCCCGGGATGTCGGCCAGCAGCGGAACGCTGGTTTCGAGGAAGACTTCCTTGACGTTGTACTGGCCCATCCGGTTCGGGATGGCGTTGAGGAAGGTCAGGCCCTGGGCGGCCAGCGGATCGGTGATCTCGCGGCTCTTCTCCTTGCGATACTCCACGCCGCCGGCGATGCCGACGTCACCCGCCGGCAGGCTGAACAGCGATGCATTCGCCACGGAGGCGCTGAACACCGACTGCTGGATGCGCGAGAAGTTGAACGAATCCACGTTCATCCAGTCCTGCGCGGCCTGCGTCACACCGCCATTGCCGAGCACGCTGAACGGTACGCAGCCTTCGCGCGCGAAGCCGGAGTACACGCGGCCGGTGTGCGGATTGACCGCGTTCGGGTTGAGCGTGGTACGGCAGGCGACATTGCCGGTGGCCGGGTCGATGACCGCGTCCAGGCCGGCCTGCCAGCGCTCATTGATACGGTTGTTGAGGTTCCAGCGCTTGACCTCGGTCTGGCCCCAGTTGCCGTAGGCTTCGTAGGTCCAGTTCTCGCTCAGGTTGCCTTCAATGCCGAACACGAAGCGCTGGGTGGTGCGCTCGACATGCTCGCCACGCTGGCCGGCGTCGACGTTGAAGCGGTTCAGCGTCAGCTGGGACACGCCGTTGGCCGCCATCAGAGCGCGCAGCTCCGGGGTGACGAAGGCATTGTCGCGCTGGACGCGGATGGTGGTATCGAACGACGGCTGGCCCAGGAAGTCGGACACCGTTTCGGTGTACTTGCCTTCGAAGTACAGGCGGTGATTGTCATTGAGGTCGAAGTTGACGACCGTATTGACGCTCTTGCGGTCAAAGCCCGGCTGCAGATCGGCGACCGAGTTCAGGTCGGCAAAGTCGCAGTTGACGCACGAGTTGTTGCTCACCATGACGCCGTCATAGCGCTGCTTGCGGAACGTGCCATCCGGGTTGAACTGGTAACGGTTGCCCCAGGTCGACTGGTCGCGGGAGTCGAACGCGCCCAGGGTGAAGGTGCCGCCGAAGGAGATCGAGTGGTTGCCGCCCGGGCCGCTCAGAACGGTCTGCGGATTGCTTTCGCTCGGTGCCTGGCTGGCGTCGTACGCCGGATTGGGGACCGCGACGAGGAATTCATTGCCGATCGCGCGGTCGCTGCGACGGAAACGGTCCTGCTTGCTGTATTCCAGCGCGATGGCGGCGTTACCGCGACCATCGGCGAAATCGGTGCCGGTGGAGAAGCTGACGAACGAACGGTTGAAGCCGCCTTCGTCGGCCATGCCGGTCTGGGCGCGCAGCTCTGCGCCGTCGAACGACTTCTTCATGATGAAGTTGACCACGCCGGCGACTGCGTCGGCGCCGTACACGGCGGATGCGCCGCCGGTGATGACTTCAACGCGTTCGATCCACTCGACCGGAATGGTGTTCACGTCAACCGAAGTGGAGCCGGAGGTGGCGCCGACGTGGCGGCGGCCATTGACCAGCACCAGGGTGCGCGAGGTGCCCATGCCACGCAGGTCCATCAGGCCAACGCCTGCGGTACCGATGAAGCGCGTGGAGTTGCCCAGCGTGTAGGTCGGGGACAGGGCGGGCAGGCGCGACATCAGGTCGCCGATATTGGTCGCGCCGGTGGCGCGGATCTCTTCGGCGGTGATGGCGGTGGTCGGCGAGGGGGTGACGAAGCCGGTACGCGCGATGCGCGAGCCGGTTACGGTGACTTTGTCGAGCTCGGTCGTGGCGCTGCCGGCTTCCTGTGCCATGACGGGTGCGACGCCGAAGGCCATCAGGCCGGCCATCAGCGCGGACGTGAGCGGATGGCGCAGAGGCGCAGAACGTTGATTCATCATTTGGATCCCCACTGGATAATGTGCATGTCTCTCTTCCCTGAGTCCGTTACGGCGACGTTCATGAGCATTCCCTGCTCTCACTCGAACGTAACACAACGTTAACGATATTCACATGATGTCGTCACGTGATATCCGTAATTGAGACGTGTTGCCGCGCAACATCTCATTGATTACAGTCGGTTACCGAGCGTTGGCTGTGCGGAGTTTGCCCGTCTGAGCTTTGGCTGAATGTGCGTCGCCTTTGAAAATGCGTGAAATGCGACGTACGGCTTCACCAGCGGCCGCCGGCCCTGTGGCCCGGCAGGACCGGCTGTCCGGAGCTTGTATAGTGTTCTGTTCCCAGAGCCCCTTCCGGAGCCCCCGCAGTGAGTGCCAACCAACCCCGTCGTCCCCACGCCAGCCAAGTGCAGAAGGGCCTGTCGCCGCACCCGCGCGTCCGCAACGTGATCGCGGTGGGCTCGGGCAAGGGCGGGGTGGGCAAGTCCACCACCGCGGTCAACCTGGCGGTCGCGCTGGCCAGGCTCGGTGCGCGCGTGGGCCTGCTCGATGCCGACATCTATGGTCCCAGCGTGCCGGCGATGCTCGGCCTGAGCGGCCGCCCGGAAAGCCCGGACAACAAGTCGATCGAGCCGATGCGTGCGTTCGGGGTGGAGACCATGTCGATCGGTTACCTGATCGAGGACGAGACGCCGATGATCTGGCGCGGCCCGATGGCGACCTCGGCGATGACGCAGTTCTTCAACGACACGCTGTGGGACGATCTGGACTACCTGCTGATCGACCTGCCGCCGGGCACCGGTGACATCCAGCTGACCCTGACCCAGAAGATTCCGCTGGCCGGCGCGGTGATCGTCACCACGCCGCAGGATATCGCCACGCTGGATGCGAGGAAGGCGCTGAAGATGTTCGAGAAGGTCGAGGTGCCGGTGCTGGGCATCGTCGAGAACATGGCCGTGCATACCTGCAGCAACTGCGGGCAGGTCGAGCATCTGTTCGGCGAAGGTGGCGGCGAGCGCATGGCCGCCCAGTACGGCGTGCCGCTGCTGGGTTCGCTGCCGCTGGAGATCGGCATCCGCGAGCAGGGCGATGCCGGCACGCCGATCACCGCCGCCGCGCCGGAGTCCCTGGCCGCCCAGGCTTACGTGCGGGCCGCCGAGCGCCTGATCGAGGAAGTGGCCAAACGCCCGCGGGCCAGCATCCCGATCCTGTCTTCGCTGATCTGATTAGAATCGACACCCGGGCGCCCGTTGGCGGTGCCGTTGTCCCTTTACGCACCCAGGACCCCCCATGAGCATCAAGAGTGACCGCTGGATCCGTCAGATGGCCGAGCAGCACGGCATGATCGAGCCGTTCGAAGCCGGCCAGGTCAAGCAGGCCAACGGCCAGCGCATCGTCAGCTACGGCACCTCCAGCTACGGCTACGACGTGCGTTGCTCGCGCGAGTTCAAGGTGTTCACCAACATCAATTCCACGATCGTGGACCCGAAGCACTTCGATCCGGGCAGCTTCGTGGATATCGTCGGCGATGAGTGCATCATCCCGCCCAACAGCTTCGCGCTGGCGCGCACCGTGGAGTACTTCCGCATCCCGCGCGACACCCTGGTGGTGTGCCTGGGCAAGAGCACCTACGCGCGCTGCGGCATCATCGTCAACGTGACCCCGCTGGAGCCGGAGTGGGAAGGCCACGTCACCCTGGAATTCAGCAACACCACGCCGCTGCCGGCGCGCATCTATGCCAACGAAGGCGTGGCGCAGATGCTGTTCTTCCAGGCTGACAAGGACGATATCTGCGAGACCTCCTACAAGGATCGCGGCGGAAAGTACCAGGGCCAGACCGGCGTCACCCTGCCGCGTACCTGAGCCCACGTCCCCGGTAGTGCCGGCCGCTGGCCGGCAGCCGACCAGAAACACGTAGTGCCGGCCGCTGGCCGGCAGCAGGCAGCAGACAAAAAAAAGCGCGGATCGCTCCGCGCTTTTTTTATTTCACCGGTTGCCGGCCAGCGGCCGGCGTTACTTGCGGCCGAACAGCAACCCGATGCCGACCGCCACCAGGACCACCGGCCACCAGGTGAGAATCAGCTTTCCCATGTTCATGTTGGTCCAGCCCAGATTGCTGGCCAGCAGGAACAGGCCAACGAGGATCAGGACGATGGCGGCGACAAGGTTGGAACGCATCAGGGGCAGGGTCCGCTAGGGCTGGGGCGAATATCCTAGCCGTTCCTTCCAGTGTGCGACACGCTCGGCCAGCACGCCCGGATCAAAACGGTGCGCCTGCCCCTGGCCCCAGACCGGGCCCGGCCACGCCGGATCGCCGACATGGCGGCCGATCACGTGGAAATGCAGCTGGCGGACAATGTTGCCCAGCGAGCCGATGTTGATCTTCTCGACCCCATCGGTGCCTTTGAGCGCCTTGCACGCCCGGTTCAATTCGGTGCGCAGCTTGTCCTGCTGCTCGCCGTCCAGGTCGATCCATTCGGTCACGCCGGCCAGGCGCGGGACCAGGATCAGCCAGGGATACCTTTCATCGTTCATCAATCGCACTTGCGATAACGGCCCTTCTGCTACCAGTACGCTGTCGGTGGCCAGGCGTGAATCCAGTTCGAACTCGCTCATCCAAGATGCTCCGCAAAGAAGTCCAGGGTGCGTTCCAGCGCCAGGTGGGCGCTGTCTGGATCATACGCATGTCCGACGCTGCGGTTGAAGGCGTGATCGGCCGGGTAGACGAAGGTGGCCATCTGCGGGAGCTTTTCGCGGTGGGCCTTGATCGCCTCCGGCGGGATGCTCTTGTCCTGGGCGCCGAAGTGGAACATGACCGGTGCCTTGGGCGTTTCGTCCAGGTACTTCACGTTGCGGGCGCCGTAATAGCTGACCGAGGGCAGCCCCAGCCGCAGTGCGGAGAGCAGGGCGATGCTGCCGCCCCAGCAATAGCCGACCGTGCCGACCTTGCCGGCCGGGGCCAGCCGCGAGGCGGCCGCGCGGACAATCTCCAGCGCCTTTTCGACCCCGAGCGCGTCGACCATGGCCAGGCCGGCGGCCACGCCATCGCTGTCGTAAGGCAGTTCCGGCGGTTCGGTGCCGTCCGGGGCCGACGCGGCCAGATCGAAGAACGACGGGGCCAGCACTGCATAGCCCTTGGCGGCGTAGTCGTCTGCCACCGCGCGGATGTGCGGGTTGGCGCCGAAGATCTCCTGGATCACCACCAGGCCCCCGCGCGGCTTGCCTTCCGGCGTTGCCTGCCAGGCGCGGACCGGTCCGTAATGCGTATCGAGCGTGACCCACTCACCCATGGTGCGAGACTCCAGTTGGTTCAGGCATTCATTATCGGCCCCGCGCGGGTTAGCGCGATGTCAGGGGGGATGCCGCATCTGGCGGGATCGGCCCGATCCGGTTCAGGGGCGCGGACTGAACGCCGGTATACTTGCCGCCGTTTCCGGCCCCAGGTCCCCACGCCATTCCGGCATGGGCCCAGGCCCCCAGAGTCCTTGCGATCCATGTCCCAGCTGAACCCCAAAGTCGGCTTCGTCAGCCTTGGCTGCCCGAAGGCCCTTGTCGATTCCGAGCGCATCCTCACCCAGCTGCGGTCCGAGGGTTACGACATCGTTCCCTCCTACGACTCGGCCGACGTGGTGGTGGTCAACACCTGCGGCTTCATCGATTCGGCCGTGACCGAGTCGCTGGATGCGATCGGCGAGGCGATGAACGCCAACGGCAAGGTGATCGTCACCGGCTGCCTGGGCAAGCGCCCGGAGCAGATCCGCGAGGCCTACCCGAACGTGCTGGCGGTCTCCGGTCCGCAGGACTACATGAGCGTGATGGAGGCCGTGCATGCCGCGCTGCCGCCCAAGCACGATCCTTTCGTGGACCTGGTGCCCGATTACGGCATCAAGCTGACCCCGCGCCATTACGCGTATCTGAAGATTTCCGAAGGCTGCAACCACAAGTGCAGCTTCTGCATCATCCCCTCGATGCGCGGCAAGCTGGTCTCGCGCCCGGTCGATGAGGTGCTGCGCGAGGCCGAGCGGCTGGTGCGCGGTGGCGTCAAGGAACTGCTGGTGGTCTCGCAGGACACCTCGGCCTACGGCGTGGACGTCAAGTACGCTGAACGCATGTGGCGCGACAAGGCCTACCAGACCCGGTTGAAGGCGCTCTGCGAAGGCCTGTCCGAGCTCGATGCCTGGACCCGCATGCATTACGTCTACCCGTACCCGCACGTGGACGAGATTGTGCCACTCATGGCCGAGAACCGGATCCTGCCGTACCTGGACATCCCGTTCCAGCACGCCAGCCCGCGCATCCTCAAGCTGATGAAGCGGCCGGGCGCGGTCGACAAGACCCTGGAGCGCGTGCAGCGCTGGCGCCAGCTGTGCCCGGACATCACCGTGCGCTCGACCTTCATCGTCGGCTTCCCGGGCGAGACCGATGCCGAGTTCGAGGAGCTGCTCAGCTTCCTGGACGAGGCGCAGCTGGATCGCGTCGGTGCGTTCGCCTACTCGCCGGTCACCGGTGCGACCGCCAATGACCTGCCCGGTGCGGTGCCCGAAGAAGTGAAGCAGGAGCGGCTGGCCCGCTTCATGGAGCGCCAGGCGGAGATTTCCGCCGCGCGCCTGGAAGCCAAGATCGGCACCGTGCAGCAGTGCCTGGTCGATGCCATCGAAGACGGCATCGCGGTGGCGCGTTCGAAGGCGGATGCGCCGGAGATCGACGGCCTGGTGCATATCCAGAATGCCGACGAAGCCAAGCTGCGTGTCGGCCAGTTCGTCGATGTCGAGATCACCGAGAGCGACGATCACGACCTCTTCGGTGACGCGATCATCGCCGCCGAAGCGCGCAAGCCGTTCGATCTGCAGGTGCTGTGACCGCATCGGCGTCGACGGCCGATAGCGGCGGTCGACGCCGTTTCATCGCGCCGCCGTGCGATGCGGTGGAGGCGGCCTGCTTCGCACAGCCGATCTACGCGGGGCTGGGCGGGTTCCAGGACCTGATGGTCGCGCCCGACTGGCCCACCGTCGCCGCGCTGGACGCGCGCCTCGCATTGCCGGACAAACAACTGGTCGAGCAGGACGCGGCGCTGCTCGCCGACGGCATGCACTATGAAACGCGCATCGCCGGGCGCGGCCGGATCGCTACCCGTGCGGATAACTGGCACGACCTGTTCAATGCCCTGGTCTGGGCGCGTTACCCGTCCATCAAACAGGCGCTCAACCGGCAGCAGTGCCGGCATATCGCGGCGATGGCACCGGGGCAGCGCAACCGCGCGCAGGCGGCACTGACCCAGTTCGACGAGACCGGCGTGATCGTGCGTGTGCGCGATCCGGCGCTGCTGGGCGCATGGGACCGGCACGACTGGCCGGCGCTGTTCGTGGAGGGGGCAGGGCACTGGCGCACCGGTGGGATCGCGGTCGCGGCGGTGATCGGGCATGCGCTGATGGAGCAGGCCCTGTTGCCGGAGCGCCTGCTGGTCGGCAAGTGCGTGGTGGTGCAGGGCGATGACGATGCCGCCGCGATCGCTGTGGCAGCGCGGGCGATCACGGACGGTGCGGTGCTCACTGATCCGCTGGAGCTGCGGCCCTTGCCGCTGGCCGGGATACCCGGGTGGCACGTCCACCAGGATGGGGGGTTCTACGCGCAGATCGAGTACTTCCGGCCGCTGCGCGAAGGGCGCGTGTATCCCGCAGCGCTGCGGTAGATCCACGCCATGCGTGGATGCGCTCCCGGTCAGCCCGGATACGCCACCGACAGGATCGCGAACCCGTGGCGCCCGCTCGGCAGCTCCACCTCGAACTCATCGTCCACGCGCTTTTTCAACAGCGCACGCGCCAACGGCGAATCGATGCTGATCCAGCCCGCACCGGCGTCGGTCTCGTCCGGGCCCACGATGCGATACACGTGGATGTCGCCCGAGTCGACGTTCTCCAGCTCGACCGTCGCACCGAAGAACACCGCGTTCGGATCGGTCGGCGCGGTGTCGACGATCCGCAGCGCCTCCAGCCGCTTGGTCAGATAGCGCACGCGCCGATCGATCTCACCCAGCTGCTTCTTGCGGTAGGTGTACTCGGCATTCTCGGAGCGGTCGCCTTCCGCGGCGGCCGCCGCCAGTGCCTTCACCACTTCGGGGCGCTTGTGACGCCACAGCTCATCCAGTTCGGTCTTCAACCGCTGGTGGCCCTGTGCGGTGATCAGGGCCGTGCTTTTTTCCGCGGGGGGACGCCAACGCGACATCAGGTCTGCTTGTGCTCGTCAAAAGGTGCCGCGCCACAGGGCGCGACACGCAGTATCAACGCTTTCCGCCGAAAATGCCGCCGAGCAGGCCGCGCACGATCTGGTTGCCCAGCCGGGTGCCGACGGTGCGCGTGGTCTGCTTGGCCATGGTTTCAATCATGCCCTGGCGGCGCTTGGTGCCGAAGATCGCATCCTTGATCGACTGCCCGAAGCCCCCTTCCTGCGCCTCGTCCTGCTGGCGGGTGCGGGCCTTCGGTGCATCGGCCTGCTCGACGGTCTTCTGCGCGCGCTGCGCCAACAGTTCCGCGGCGGATTCGCGGTTGATCGCGGTGTCGTAACGGGTGCCGGCCGGGCTGCCGGCGCGTACCTGGGCACGTTCGGCCTCGGTGATCGCGCCCATCCGGCAGCGCGGCGGTGCGATCTGGGTCTGCTGCACGGGCGAGGGAATACCCTTGTCCTGCAGCGTGGACACCAGCGCTTCACCGGTACCCAGCTTGGCCAGCGTTGCGGCCACATCCAGTTTCGGATTGGGCACGAAGGTTTCGGCGGCGACCTTCACCGCTTTCTGGTCGCGCGGCGTGAACGCACGCAGCGCATGCTGCACGCGGTTGCCGAGCTGGCCGAGGATGTTGGCCGGCACGTCATCCGGGAACTGCGAGCAGAAGTACACACCCACGCCCTTGGAGCGGATCAGCCGGACCACCTGCTCGATGCGCTGCACCAGCGCCGGCGGTGCGTCATCGAACAGCAGGTGCGCCTCATCGAAGATGAAGACCAGCTTGGGCTTCTCCAGGTCGCCGACTTCCGGCAGCGTTTCGAACAGCTCCGAGAGCAGCCACAACAGGAAGGTCGAATAGAGCCGCGGCTTGAGCACCAGCTGGTCGGCGGCGAGGATGCCGATCACGCCGCGGCCATCATGGTTGACCCGCATGATGTCGGCCAGCTCCAGCGCCGGCTCGCCGAAGAAGGCTTCGCCGCCATCCTGGGACAGGCGCAGCAGCGAGCGCTGGATCGCCGCGACCGTCTGCGCACTCACCAGGCCGTACTCGGTGGAGATGTCCTTGCGCTCCTCGGCGACCAGGCCGAGCAGGGCGCGCAGGTCATCCAGGTCGAGCAGCAGCAGGCCGCGGTCGTCGGCGAGCTTGAACACGATGTCCAGCACGCCGGCCTGGGTGTCGTTGAGCTCCAGGATGCGGGCGAGCAGGGTCGGGCCCATTTCGCTCACCGTGGTGCGCACCGGGTGGCCGAGCTTGCCGTACAGATCCCAGAATATGGTCGGGCTGGCGGCAGGCGCATAGTCGGCCACGCCCAGGTCCTTCGCGCGCTGCAGCAGTGCATCCGTCCCGGCACCGGCTACGGCGAGGCCGGAGACGTCACCCTTCACATCGGCCAGGAACACCGGCACGCCGATCCGCGAGAAGCCCTCGGCCAGCGTCATCAGGGTGACGGTCTTGCCGGTGCCGGTCGCGCCGGCCACCAGGCCGTGCCGGTTGCCCAGCCGCGGCAACAGGGTGACGGGGATATCGTCGGTGATGCCTTTGCCGAGCAGAATCGGATCCATGGTCAACTCGCAGTGTGAATAGGCGGGATTCTAAACGTCGGCATGGGCCGGCCGGCAGACGGGTTGCCCCGATGCAAGCGGCACGGCTACTCTGCCCCATCGTTCGCACACAGTGCCAAAAATGCCCGTTCCTGTCTTGCTTGTCCGTGGTTGGCCGTTGCTTGCCGTCGCCGCGATGCTGTCGTTCGTCCCCGAGGCCCATGCCCAGCGCGTCTCCGCCCGCGACAAGGCCAAGGTGGAAGCGCTCGATCAGCGCATGACGGCCGCCGAGAAGCGCTACAACGCGGCGCTGGTGCTGGTGAACAACGCCGACCCCAAGGGCACCAACGAGGCTGACGCCGCGCTGGAGGACATGGAGGATGTGATCAGCGCCTGCGTGGCCCAGAAGGGCTGCCAGGTCAGCAATCTGCTGCCGACCTACAAGCGCCTGCTCAAGAGCAACGCCGACAGCCAGCAGGACAGCGAAGACGGCGCGGCGATCGCCGACGGCACCCTGCTGGAGGCCGACCCGGACCATGTCGGGCCACTGGCTGCCGATGTCCCCGAAGCTGCCCGCGCCGCGGCGCTGCTCAATGACAAGCGGCACGCCTTCGACACCATGGTCGAGTACAACCCGGCCGTGCAGGCCGGCATCCGCCGCTGGCTGACCGACATGCGCCCGGCGCTGCTCACCAGCTACGAGAATTACCAGAACCTGCGCGCGGTGATGTGGCCGGAGTGGGAGAAGCGCGGCCTGCCCGAGGCGCTGCTGTTCGGCATCCTGGCCAAGGAATCCAACGGCCGCGTGCATGCGTCCTCGCGCGCCGGCGCGGCCGGGCTGATGCAGTTCATGCCGGCGACCGGCCGTCGTTTCGGGCTGGGCCCGGACGGTACCGGCTTCGATACCCGGTTCGATGCGCGCAGTGCCGCCGAGGCCAGCGCGACGTACCTCAACGAACGCATGCGCGAGCTCAACAACAGCGTCGAGCTGTCGCTGGCCGGGTACAACGGCGGTGAAGGCCGCGCCATCCGCGTGTTCCGGCAGTACCCGGGGCAGGGCTTCTGGACCGACAGCGTCTACAACCAGTTCCCGGGCGAGACCAAGGACTACGTGCCGATGGTGATCGCCGCGGCATGGATCTACCTGCACCCGCAGCAGTACGGCGTGGAGTTCCCGAAGATCAGCGCGCAGCCGGCCACGATCCGCCTGGCCAAGTCGACCACGATCTACGAGCTGACCATCTGCCTGGGCAGCAGCGGCACCCGCGACGGTTACATGCGCGCGCTGCGCAACCTCAATCCGCGCTATGAGGCGGACGGCTGGATTCCCGCTGGGACGATCATCAACGCGACCACCCGCATCGCCGGCCTGTACAACCGCTTCTGCGTCAGCGGTCCGCGCGCCGATCTGGCCCGCACCCTGATCACCGCCGATCTGAATGCCGCGATCGTGCGGCCCACCGCGGTCAGCTATACCGGCAACGTGGCGGTGGGCAGCGTGGTCCCGGTCGCCCAGGCCCAGGCCATGCCGGCCGTGACCCCGGCCGCGCCTGTCGCCGTTCCGGCCGCCAAGCCGAAGGCCAGGCCGGCCCGCAGTTACAAGGTCGGCAAAGGCGAGACCCTGGGCAGGATCGCGGCAAAGTTCCAGTGCGATGTGCCCACCCTGGCGCGGGCCAACGGCCTCAAGGCACCGGCCTATTCGCTCCGGCAGGGCCAGAGCATCAAGCTGCAGGGCTGCGACAGGGACAAGTAAGCCATAACCGGGTAGGCTCGCCGGCATCACGCCTGCGGCCGCCCGGCCCAGCACATCCATCGCAGCGCCGGCCGTGCCCGGCGCTCACCGCAACACGCATACAGGACAGCAAGATGGATATCACCGCGATCAACGAGATGTTCGCCAACATCCGTGAAAACACCGACTGGGACCTCAACGGCCCGATGCTGTGGGGTTACTTCTTCGTCAACACCACTCCGGAGCCGCTGCACGGCCTGGGCGAGAAGCTGGTCGAGCTCGGCTACACCCTGGTGGAAGTGTTCGAACCGGACCTGGAAGAGGGTGAAGCCCCGTACCACGTGCTGCACGTGGAGCGCGCCGAGGTGCACACCGAAGCCTCGCTGGACGCCCGCAACCATGAGCTGCAGGCCCTGGCCGAAGCGAACGGCGTGGAAGACTACGACGGCATGGATGTCGGCCCGGTCGAGATCTGATCGGCGCGATCCGATCGAACCGGACACAACGAAAAACGCCCCGGTTTCCCGGGGCGTTTTTTTGTGGGCGCCGATCGCGCACTTGTGCGATGCCGGCCAGCGGCCGGCACTACCGTTACTTCAGGGTCGCCAGCGCCTGCCCCAGCTGCACCGCATGCTCGGCATCCAGATGCGGCGCGAACTCGGCGACGCCGGGCGGCAGCAGCACGATCACGGTCGAGCCGTAATTGAAGCGCGCCATCTCCGCGAAGCGCTCCAGGGTGATGCCCTTGCCGCGGTAATCCTTGCGCGTGATGGTATCGCCGTAGGCCGGAATCTCCTCGCCGCCCCACACCGTCTCCACGCCGGAGACCAGCAGCGCGCCGACCATCACCGAGACCATCGGGCCGAAATCGGTATCGAAGTGGCAGACCAGGCGCTCGTTGCGGGCGAACAGCCCCGGTACCTTGTTCACCGCAGCCGGGCCGACACTGAACAACCGCCCCGGCACATGCACGGTCTCGCGCAGGGTGCCGGTCCACGGCATGTGCACGCGGTGGTAATCCTTCGGCGACAGGTACACCGTGGCGAACAGGCCGTGGTGGAAGACTTCGGCATCCTTGGCGTCACCCAGCAGTTCGGCGGCGGTGAAGGACTGGCCTTTGGCCTGGAAGATGCGCCCGTCTTCGATCGTGCCCAGCTGGCTGATCCGGCCATCGGCCGGCATCACCAGCGTGCGCGGATCGGCATCGGCCACGCGCGCGCCCGGCTTCAGCGCCCGGGTGAAGAACTGATTGAAGGTCGGGTAGCTGCGCGGGTCCGGATGGGCCGCTTCAGCGAGGTTCACGCCGAACTTCGTGGTCACGGTGTCGATCAGCCAGCGCGAGATCCGCGGGTTGCTGGAATACGCCAGTCTGCGCGCCATGGACGACAGCAGGCGGTGGGGCAGGGCGTAGCTCAGCGTGGTCATCAGACTCATGGGGCGGATTTCTCGGTCAGCAGGTGCAGGTCGCGGGCGATGGCCTGCGCTTGGAAAGGAGGGCGGATCAGGCCGGCCAGGCGGCCTTGCGGGTCCAGCACGGCCAGGCTGGCCGAGTGTTCGAGGGTGTAATCCTCGGGATTTTCATCGAAGTGCTTGCCCGGCACCTTCTGGAACACGAAGCCCAGCGAGGTGGCGAAGCGCTCCAGCGACGGCACATCGGCGGTCGCGGCCAGGGTGTCCTTGTGGAAGGCGTGCACGTACTCGCCCAGCCGTGCCGGGGTGTCGCGCTCGGGATCGACCGAAATGAAGACCAGCCGCGGACGCAGCGTCTCGGGCAGGGCTTCCCACTGTTTCTGGGCCTGGGCCAGGTCGGCGAGGGTGGTCGGGCAGACGTCCGGGCAGAAGGTGAAGCCCAGGAACACCAGGGTCCAATGGCCCTTCAGCTCGCCCGGGATCAGGCGGGTGCCGTCGGACTGGCCCAGGTTGAAATCGGGCAATGGGCGCGGTTGCGGATAGAACGTGATCGACTCGGTGGCGGGGCGGTCACCGCCCGGCGTGGGCGCGAAGACCTTCTGCGCCACGACCAGGCCCAGCCCGGCGGCGAGGGCGATCAGCAGGATGATGCCGACATTGCGATTGAACATAAGGGCCCCGTCCCGGAAGTGGCCACCATGATAGAGGGATGGGGGCGGCGGCGTCCTGTGGGTGGCCCGTCCACCGTTTCGACTGCAACGGATGCCCCGGCCCGCCCCAGCGCCTATAATCGAGGGCCACATTGTCTGTTGCCCCGCCATGACTGCCGAAACGGCCGCCGAACTCCACACGATCATCGATCTGATCCGCTACGGCACCAGCCGTTTCAACGCCGCCGGGCTGACCTTCGGGCACAGCTATGACAACGCCCTGGATGAAGCCACCCAGCTCGTCCTGCACAGCCTGCACCTGCCGCATGACCTCGGCCCGGCCTATGGCCAGGCGCGGCTGCTGCAGGAAGAGAAGGTGCGCGTGCTGGACCTGTTCCAGCGTCGCATCGACGAGCGTGTCCCGGCCGCCTACCTGACCGGTGAGGCCTGGTTCGCCGGCCTGAGCTTCAAGAGCGACACGCGCGCGCTGGTGCCGCGCTCCCCGATCGCCGAGCTGATCGAATGTGGCTTCGAACCCTGGCTGGCGGGCCGCGACGTCCATCGCGCGCTGGACCTGTGCACCGGCTCGGGCTGCATCGCCATCGCCATGGGCCACTACTACCCGAACTGGGAAGTGGACGGTGTCGACCTCAGCGACGAGGCGCTGTCGCTGGCCGAAGAGAACAAGGAACGTCTCCAGGCGCACAACGTCACCCTGCTCAAGTCCGACCTGTTCAACGGCCTGACCGGCCGTCACTACGACCTGATCGTCACCAATCCGCCGTACGTCACCAACGACGAGACCGATGCCCTGCCGCGGGAATACTCCTACGAGCCGGACATGGGCCTGCGCGCCGGCGACGATGGCCTGGACCTGGTGCTGAAGATCCTGCGCGACGCCCCGCTGCACCTGAGCGAGGACGGCCTGCTGATCTGTGAAGTGGGCGAGTCCGAACAGCACCTGATCAAGCTGCTGCCGGAAGTCGACTTTGCCTGGGTCGAGTTCAAGGTCGGCCAGATGGGCATCTTCGCGGTCGAGTGCCGCGAACTGATCGCGCACAGCGCCCGCATCACCGAGCTGGCGGCGCAGCGGCCGTGAGTTCCAACAGCTTCGGCAAACTGCTGACCGTCACCACCTTCGGCGAATCGCACGGTCCGGCGATCGGCTGCGTGGTGGACGGCTGTCCGCCGGGGCTGGAGATCAGCGCCGACGAATTCGCCCACGACCTGCAGCGGCGGGCCACCGGCAAGAGCCGGCATACCTCCGCGCGACGCGAAGCCGATGAGATCGAGATCCTGTCCGGTGTGTACGAAGGCCGTACCACCGGCACCCCGATCGGGCTGCTGATCCGCAATACCGATCAGCGCAGCAAGGATTACACCACGATCGCCCAGCAGTTCCGTCCGGGCCATGCCGACTACAGCTACTGGCAGAAGTACGGCATCCGCGATCCCCGCGGCGGCGGGCGCTCCTCCGCGCGCGAAACCACCATGCGCGTCGCCGCCGGCGTGATCGCCAAGAAGTGGCTGCTGCAGCGTCATGGCGTCACCGTGCGCGGCTACCTCTCGCAGCTGGGCGAGATCACCCCGACCGGTTTCGACTGGTCGGCGGTGGAAGACAATCCGTTCTTCTGGCCGGTCGCCGATCAGGTGCCTGCGCTGGAGAGCTACATGGACGCGCTGCGCAAGTCCGGCGACTCGGTCGGCGCGCGTGTCAACGTCGTGGCCGATGGTGTGCCGCCGGGCTGGGGTGAACCCATCTACGGCAAGCTCGATGGCGATCTGGCGGCGGCGCTGATGAGCATCAACGCGGTCAAGGGCGTGGAGATCGGCGACGGCTTTGCCAGCGCTGCGCAGAAGGGCACCGAACACCGTGACCTGCTGACCCCGCAGGGCTTTGCCAGCAACCATGCCGGCGGCATCCTCGGTGGCATCTCCACCGGCCAGCAGGTCACCGCCTCGATCGTGCTCAAGCCGACCTCGAGCCTGCGCCTGCCCGGTGCCACGGTGGACGCCAGCGGCGCCTCGGTCGAGGTGATCACCACCGGCCGTCACGATCCCTGCGTCGGCATCCGCGCCACCCCGATCGCCGAGGCGATGATGGCGCTGGTGCTGATGGACCAGGCGCTGCGCCACCGCGCCCAGTGCGGCGATGTCGGCGAGATCACGCCGCGTATTCCGGGCACGATCGATGGCTGATCGGCGCCCCAAGGTCTGGGTCAGCCAGCCCCTGTTCGACGATGTCGTCGAACAGCTCGGGCAGCATTTCGACCTGACCATGACCGGCGACGTCACCCGCTATACGCCGCAGATGCTGGCCGAACAGCTGGCCCACGTCGACGGCGCGCTGATCACCCTCAACGAACGCATCGGCGCGGCCGAGATCACGCATGCGCCGCAGCTGCGTGCGATCGCCAACGTCGGCGTCGGCTACAACAACCTGGATATCGACGCGCTCAGCGCCGCCGGCATCCTGGCCAGCAATACGCCGGATGTGCTGACCGAAACCACCGCCGATCTCGGCTTCGCGCTGTTGATGGCCACCGCGCGCCGCATCACCGAATCCGAACGCTGGCTGCGTGACGGCCAGTGGGGGCAGTGGTCGTTCCAGACCATGCTCGGCGCCGACATCCACGGCAGCACACTGGGCATCCTCGGCATGGGCCGCATCGGCCAGGGCATCGCCCGCCGCGGCGCGCACGGCTTCGGCATGCGCGTGCTGTACCACAACCGTTCGCGGCTGCCCGAGGCCACCGAGGCCGAGGTCGGCGCGCAGTACGTGGACCTGGATACCCTGCTGGCGCAGGTCGATCACCTCGTGCTCGTGCTGCCCTACAACGCCTCCTCGCACCACATCATCGATGCCGATGCACTGGCGAAGATGAAGCCGACCGCCACCCTGGTCAACATCGCCCGCGGCGGCATCGTCGACGAGCTGGCGCTCGCCGATGCGCTGGCCAACGGGCGCCTGGCCGCCGCCGGGCTGGACGTGTTCGAAGGCGAGCCCACGGTGCGCCCCGAACTGCTCGCCCTGCACAACATCGTGCTGACCCCGCATATCGGCAGCGCCAGCCAGGCCACCCGCCGGGCGATGGTGCAGCTGGCCGTGGACAACCTGACCGCCGCACTGGGGCAGGGCCCGGATGCCGGCCACCCGCCGAGCGCGATCAACGCCGATGCTGTCGCCGTCGCGAAAGCCGGCGGCGCGACCGTGGGCGGCAAAAAAATCGACGACGCAAAACGATAGGGAACCGCGCCGGCCAACAGGCGAGGTTCCCGAACCGGTAGGTACCGACCGTGGGTCGGTGCAGATCTCCAAGGCATGGCAGGTACCGATCGTTGGTCGGCACGCACATTCAACATTCCGGCAGGTACCGACCGTGGGTCGGTACACATCCCCAAACAAGGTAGCTACCGACCGTTGGTCGGTGCACATCCCCAAATCAAGGTAGGTACCGACCGTTGGTCGGTACACCCAACAGAGGTTCTCATGAGCAATCCAGATCGTCGTTTCCACGTCGCCGTCGTCGGCGCCACCGGTGCTGTCGGTGAAACCATGCTGGCCATCCTGGCCGAGCGCAACTTCCCGATCGCCACGCTGAGCCTGCTCGCGTCCTCGCGTTCGGCCGGTGGCGAGATCGAGTACCAGGGCGAGAAGATCAAGGTCCAGGACCTGAGCACGTTCGATCCGAACGGCGTGGACATCGCGCTGTTCTCCGCCGGTGGCAGCGTCTCCAAGGAGTTCGGTCCGAAGTTCGCCGCCGCCGGTGCGGTGGTCATCGACAACTCGTCGGCCTTCCGTTACGACGATGACGTGCCGCTGGTCGTCTCCGAAGTGAACCCGGAGGCGCTGAAGAACCGCCCGCGCGGCATCATCGCCAACCCGAACTGCTCGACCATGCAGATGCTGGTCGCGCTCGCCCCGCTGCACCGCCAGTACGGCATCGAGCGCATCAACGTGGCCACCTACCAGTCCGTCTCCGGCGGTGGCCGCTCGGCGCTGGAAGAACTCGGCAAGCAGACCGGCCAGCTGCTCAGCTTCCAGGAAATCGACCCGCAGCGCTTCCCGGTGCAGATCGCGTTCAACCTGATCCCGCACATCGATGATTTCCAGGAGAACGGCTACACCAAGGAAGAAATGAAGCTGGTCTGGGAAACCCGCAAGATCCTCGGCGATGACAGCATCCTGGTGAACCCCACCGCCGTGCGCGTGCCCGTGTTCTATGGCCACTCCGAAGCGGTCACCATCGAAACCCGCGACAAGGTCACCCCGGATGCCGCGCGCGAGCTGCTGGCACGTTCGCCGGGCGTGGAAGTGGTCGACCGGCATGAAGCCGGCGGCTACCCGACCCCGGTCACCCATGCCTCGGGTACCGATGCGGTGTATGTCGGCCGCATCCGCGAGGATCTGTCGCATCCGCGCGGCCTGAACCTGTGGATTGTCTCGGACAACATCCGCAAGGGCGCGGCCCTCAATGCCGTGCAGCTGGCCGAACTGGTCGCTGCCGAAGGCTGATCGCAGGGCGGCCGGCGGCATGGGGATGCCGCCGGCCGCCCGCATCGAAACATCGCCGATCACGGGGGGAGCCGCTATATTGGCCGCCATGAAGAACCGGGCTCCGGGCGCAATGCGTCCGCTCAAGTATGTGTCGACGCTGTTGCTGGCCCTGGCCAGCAGTTCCGCCCTGGCCCTGGGCCTGGGCGATATCCGGGTGCTGTCCAAGCCGGGGCAGCCACTGCTGGCCGAAATCCCCGTCATCTCCGCCGATCCGGCGGAGCTGGAAAACCTCCGTGTGGCGCTGGCCTCGCCGGCGACCTTCGCCCGGGTCGGGCTGGAACGGCCGTCCGGGCTGGTCAGCGAGCTGCAGTTCGAGTTGACCCGCAATGCGCAGGGTCGCGCCGTGGTGCGTGTCAGCAGCCAGAGCTCGGTGGTGACCCCGTCGCTGAACTTCCTGATCGAAGCCGATTGGGGGCAGGGCCGTCTGATCCGTGAATATTCCGCGCTGGTGGACGCGCCCAACAGCGCGGCCGCCGTGGCCGAACCGGAGATCGTCGCCCCGGCGGGCGCGATGTCCAATGCCATCATCCGCGAGCCGGCACCGGCGGCAGCACCCGTCGCTGCGACGCCGCCGCGCCGTGCGGAGCCGGCTGCCACGCCGCGCCCGGCCGCGCCGCGCGCAGCTCCCGGCACACCGGCGGCCGCTGATGGCAGCGTCACCGTGCAACGGGGACAGACGCTGTCGCAGATCGCCGGTTCGCTGGCGCGCGAGCAGGGCGTCAACCGCGACCAGGCGATGATCGCGCTGCTGCGGGCCAATCCCGAAGCCTTCATCCGGGGCAACGTGAACCTGCTCAAGCAGGGCGCCGTGCTGCGCACGCCGGGCGCCGAGGGCGTGGCCGAGATCGATGCACAGCAGGCCGCGGCGATCGTCCGCGAGCACACCGCGCAGTGGCGGCAGTCGCGCGCCGCCATCCCGCAACCGGCAGACAGTGGCGTCGCCGCTGCGCCGACACCTGCCACCGCGACCGCGGCAGCGAGCCAGGGCGCGCGCCTGGAAATCGCGCCGGCCGTCGCCGCCGCCGGCACCACCGCAGGCACAACCACCGGCACCGCTGCCGGCACCGAGGGCGACATGCTGGGTAACGAACAACTGCGTCAGGCCAAGGAAGACGTCGCCACGCGCGATGCCGAGATCCAGGAACTGCGCGAGCGCGTGGCCGAGCTGGAAAAGCTCAAGGCCCAGCAGCAGTCGCTGATCGCAATGAAGGACAACGATCTGGCCGCCGCGCAGCAGCGGCTGGAGCAGGCACCCGGGGCGCGCGACAGCGCCAGCGGTGGCTGGTACTGGCTGGGCCTGGTGGTGCTGCTGCTGGTGGTCGGAGGCTGGGCGCTGGTTCGCCGGCGCAAGCCATCGCCATTGCCGCCGCTGTCGCGTGATGGGCTCGATGGCGCCTCGCTGGCGGCGGCCGTGCCGGCCGTCGATCCTGCGGATGCGCTGGCCGAGCAGCAGGATGATGCGCACCGCGCGCCCGACGAAGAGGCCATTGCGGAGGCCGACGTCTACGCCGGGCTGCGTCGCGAGCCGGTCTTCGCGCGCGCTGCTTCCTCGGATGAAACCGTCCCGCAGGACCGCATCGACGATACGCGCTGGAGCACCTCCGCGACGGATGAGGCGCCGGTGCTGCCGGAGGTCGAGGCAACTGCTGCGTCGGCCTACGGCATCGACGCCGATGCCCAGCATGTGAACGTGGACGACGCGCTGTTCCGCGAGCCGGCTCCGCTGATCGAGCCGCCGGCCCACGCGTTGGAAGCTGCGGCGCAGCCGTCGTTCCGCGGTGTGTTCGAGTTCCCGGACGAGTCGGTCACCGCCGAAGGACACGCTTCTGAGGCGAACGACGATCGCGCTGGCCACGACCCTGCGCCGGACGTCGCCAGCGCGGACGACACGCTCGACGTAGCCGATCCGGTCGCCGACGAGGCGCCCATCGCGCCCATCGGCAGTCCCGGCCGTGATCGCCTGGAACTGGCCATCGCGTACCTGGACCTGGGGGATGCGGAAACCGCGCGCACCCTGCTGCATGAAGTGGCCGTCGGCGCCGATCCGCACAGCCAGGCCGAAGCGCGCGAACTGCTGGCGCGGCTGGGATGAGCGACGCCCCCCCGGCAGCAGTGCGGGAGCGCCGCCTGGACTACGTGGAGTTCGCCTCGCGCGATCCCGCCGCCAGCCGCTGCTTCTTCGAACAGGTGTTCGGCTGGTCGTTCGTGGATTACGGCCCGGACTACACCGCCTTCGACGACGGCCGCTTCCAGGGCGGTTTCTTCCGTGCCGAGCCGCAGACCGCCTCCGCGGGTGGCGCACCGTTGCTGGTGATCCATGCCGACGACCTGCCGCCCATGCTCGAGGCCGTACTGGCCCAGGGCGGGCAGGTGGTCAAGCCGGTGTTCGCTTTCCCGGGCGGCAGCCGGTTCCAGTTCCTGGAGCCTGGCGGCAACGAGCTGGCCGTGTGGTCCGAGCGCGACGCCGCCTGATGCACTACCCGGCGCCCGCGCCGGTTCTCCCGAAAACACAGAGGTTCACCATGCGCTACGCACTGGGCGTGGAATACGACGGCAGCGAATTCAAAGGCTGGCAGCAGCTCGGTGAGAGTGGCTGCCCCAGCGTGCAGGCCAGCCTGCAGGAGGCGTTGTCCTCGGTGGCCAATGCGCCGATCCAGGTCGTGTGTGCCGGGCGTACCGATGCCGGCGTCCACGGCGAATGCCAGGTCGTGCACTTCGATACCGATGTCGTGCGCGATCCGCGCAGCTGGATGCTGGGGACCACCACCCGCCTGCCACGTTCCATTGCGGTGCGCTGGTGCGTGCCGGTGGCCGACGAGTTCCATGCGCGTTTCGCCGCGCGTGCGCGCCGCTACCGTTATCGCCTGCTCAATCGCCAGGTCCGCCCGGCGCTGTACCGGCAGACCCTGAGCTGGGAGCGCCGGCCGCTGGATGCCGGGCTGATGCACGCGGCCGGCCAGGCCCTGCTCGGCGAGAACGACTTCAGCGCCTTCCGCAGTGTGCAGTGCGAGGCCCTGCACGCACGCCGGAACATGCAGTCGCTCTCGGTGACCCGTCAGGGCGAGGTGGTGGAGGTCGCCGTTCAGGCCAATGCATTCCTTCATCACATGGTGCGCAATATCGTCGGTTCATTGATCCTGGTCGGTTGTGGTGAGCAGCCGGTCGCGTGGATGGGGCAACTGCTGGCCGGGCGCGACCGCACCGTGGCCGGCCCGACGGCTCCGCCACAGGGATTGGTCTTCGTTGGTCCCCTGTACCCCGACAACTGGCAGCTGCCTGCCGAGGTCACCTTATGAGCCGCTCCTTCTACCGCACCCGTATCAAGTTCTGCGGCATGACCCGTGCCGGCGACGTGCGCCTGGCCGGCGAACTCGGCGTGGACGCGGTCGGTTTCATCTTCGCCCGCGAGAGCAAGCGCCGGGTCGCGCCGGCCGAGGCCCGGGCCATGCGCCAGGCGATCGCGCCGATGGTCGACGTGGTGGCCCTGTTCCGCGACAACAGCAAGGAAGAGGTACGCGAGGTGCTGCGCACCGTGCGGCCGACCCTGCTGCAGTTCCATGGCGAGGAAGACGAATCGTTCTGCCGCAGCTTCAACATGCCGTACCTGAAGGCCGTGGCGATGGGCGGCAAGGACGAGGTCAATGCCCGCCAGCTGCAGCTGCGTTACCCAAGCGCGGCCGGCTTCCTGTTCGACAGCCATGCGCCCGGCGGTGGCGGTGGAACCGGCGTGGCCTTCGACTGGACCCGCCTGCCGACCGGCCTGCATCGGCCATTCCTGCTGGCCGGCGGGATCACCCCGGACAACGTGTTCGACGCGATCGTGGCCACCCTGCCGTGGGGCGTGGATGTGTCCAGTGGCATCGAATCGGAACCGGGCATCAAGGACGGCTACAAGATGCGCAAGTTCGTGGAGGAAGTACGGCGCGCCGACTGCCACGAAGCAGATTGATCAGCCGGCCCTGCGGGTAGGCCACGACCGTCGGTCGTGATGCGGTAGTGCCGGCCGCTGGCCGGCAACCTGATACATCTGCGGCCCACCGGTTGGCCCACGACCGTCGGTCGTGGCGCACTCATCCCTGCAGCTGCGCCTGCAGCCACCCGGCCAGCGCATCCACCCGCGGATCCGCCGCGCCCTCGGGCGTGGCCAGCACCCAGAACCCGCCGGTGGCGCCAAATCCCCAGGGGGCCAGCAGCCGCCCGGCCGCCAGTTCATCGGCCACCAGCGGCTCCGGCGCGATCGCCACGCCCAGTCCGGCCACCGCCGCTTCCAGCAGGTAATACAGATGCTCGAAGCCGCTGCCCACCTGCAGCTGCGCAGGCTCCAGCCCATGCGACAACGCCCACGCCGGCCACGCCTGCGGGCGTGAGGCGGTGTGCAGCAGCGGTTCGCCCAGCAGCGCGGAGGGCGGTTGATGCCGCAGCCGTGCTGCGGCCGGGTGCTGTGGACTGACCACCACGCCCACCCGCTCCGGCGCCAGCTCCCGCACCTGCCAGCCGCGCGGCCACGGTGGCTGGGCCAGCAGCAGGACCGCATCCAGACCCTGCTGCCCGGGGGTGAAGCTGCCGTCCTGCGCGGACCAGTGCAGCGGCAGCTGGGGCAGGGCAGTCTGCAGGGCCTGCAGGCGCGGGATCATCCAGCGCGCCAGGATGCTGCCGCTGCAGCCGAGCACCAGCGCTTCGGGCCGCTGTTGGCGCTTGAGGGCCACCACCGCCTCGCGGATCTGCTCGAAGGCGCCCTCGCAGGCGGCCTGCAGATCCTCGCCGGCGCGGGTCAGGCGCAGCCCACGCCCTTCGCGCTGGAACAGCACGACGCCCAGGTGGTCCTCCAGCAGGCGCAGCTGGCGGCTGATCGCGCCATGGGTGACATGCAGGGCGTCGGCGGCCCGACCGACGCCGCCCAGGCGGGCGGCCGCCTCGAAGCTGCGCAGGGCGTTGAGCGGAGGCAACGGTCCGTCGGTCATGTGAGTTTTCCTGACAGGTCGTGGCAGATATTATCGATATTCCTGTCATGACAGGTGCGTTAAATTGGCAGCCTGTCTCCACCGGCTGTCGCGCTATGTCTGCTTCCCCCGTCTCCCCCATCGTCGATTTCCACGCCTACCCCGATGCCAGCGGCCATTTCGGCCGCTACGGCGGGAGTTTCGTCGCCGAGACCCTGATCGGGCCGCTGCAGGAGCTGGCCGCCGCCTATGA
The DNA here is from genome assembly GCF_039673155.1 of Stenotrophomonas sp. TWI1149. NCBI lineage: Bacteria > Pseudomonadati > Pseudomonadota > Gammaproteobacteria > Lysobacterales > Lysobacteraceae > Stenotrophomonas > Stenotrophomonas sp. TWI1149. The sequence goes on along the minus strand of NZ_JBDJLB010000006.1, from coordinate 70,902 downwards.
CGAAGCACGCCGTGATCCGGCCTTCATCGCCGCCTACGACAAGGACCTGACCCATTACGTGGGCCGTCCCAGCCCGATCTACCACGCCGAGCGGCTCAGCCAGCAGGTCGGCGGCGCGCAGATCCTGCTCAAGCGCGAGGACCTGAACCACACGGGCGCGCACAAGATCAACAACACCATCGGCCAGGCGCTGCTCGCCGCACGGATGGGCAAGACGCGCATCATCGCCGAGACCGGCGCCGGCCAGCACGGCGTGGCCAGTGCCACCGTGGCCGCGCGGCTGGGCCTGGAGTGCGTGGTGTACATGGGGGCCACCGACATCGAGCGGCAGAAGATCAATGTCTACCGCATGAAGCTGCTCGGGGCGACGGTGGTGCCGGTCACCTCCGGCTCCGCCACGCTGAAGGATGCGCTCAACGAAGCGATGCGCGACTGGGTCACCAACGTGCGCGACACCTTCTACATCATCGGCACCGTGGCCGGCCCTGACCCGTACCCGCGCATGGTGCGCGATTTCAATGCGATCGTCGGCCGCGAGGCGCGCGCGCAGATGCTCACCGACTACGGCCGCCTGCCCGATGCGATCACCGCCTGCGTGGGCGGTGGCAGCAATGCGATCGGCCTGTTCCATGCGTTCCTCAATGATCGCGATGTCCGCATCGTCGGTGCAGAAGCAGCCGGCGACGGCATCGAGACCGGGCGCCATGCGGCCTCGATCGCGGCCGGTCGCCCGGGCGTGCTGCACGGCAACCGCACCTATGTGATCTGCGACGACGACGGCCAGATCACCGAAACCCACTCGGTCTCGGCCGGCCTGGACTATCCGGGCGTTGGTCCGGAGCACGCCTTCCTGGCCGATGCCGGGCGCGCCGAGTATGTCGGCATCACCGATGACGAAGCCTTGGCGGCGTTCCACCAGCTGGCCCACAGCGAAGGCATCCTGGCGGCGCTGGAGTCCAGCCACGCGGTGGCCCAGGCGATCAAGATCGCGCGCGATCTGCCGCGCGACAAGCTGGTGCTGTGCAACCTGTCCGGGCGTGGCGACAAGGACGTGCACACCATCGCTGCCCGGGAGGGTCTGGTCCTGTGAATCCGCTGCTGCGCCAGGGAAGTGCGCTGCTGATGGTGGTCGGCCTGACCGGATGTGCGCCGCCGGACCCGCCGGTGTTGCCGGCCCCTGCGGCACCGCTCGGTGTGGTGGCGCCGGCACGCGAACAGGCCAGCAATGACGATGACATCGCCAACCGTCCGATCGAGGACGCACCGGCAGCGCCACCGGCCGCCGAGGCAGCCGTGGCGGACGACGCCGTGCCGTCGGTGGTCTCGGTCGCGCTGGATCATGCGGGCGATGTCGTGATCGGGCAGCGGTTCACTGAGCTCGCCGCCGACGGCCCCTGGCATTCGGCCGGCCTGAGCGAGGACGAGCCCGCCGGCGCCTGCGAGTATTACGAGCGGGGCAACCTGCCCGAAGGCGTGTCGATGATGGTCGAGGACGACCACGTGCAGCGCTTCGAGCTGGCCCCGATCGAAGATTCCTACGAGGCCATCACCCAGCCCGGGCCGTTCGGCCTGCGCCTGGGCATGACCCGTGACGAGGCGCTCCAGCGGTTGCCGCCCGGCAGTACGCGCGCACCGCACGCCTATGACCCGGAAACGGGCGAATACCTGACCTGGCAGGATCCCGGTTCGGATCTGGCGATCCGGCTGGAGATCTTCGACGGGGTGATATCGAAGCTGTACTGGGGCGCCAGTGGCGCCGTTGAACTGATTGAAGGATGTGCCTGAGATGTCCGTGGACCGTATCGATGCCTGTTTTGCCCGCCTGCGCGCTGAGCGTCGCAAGGCGCTGATTCCCTTCATCACCGCCGGTGATCCGGGCCTGGATGCCACCGTGCCGGTGATGCATGCACTCGCCGCCGCCGGCGCGGACGTGATCGAGCTCGGGGTGCCGTTCTCCGACCCGATGGCCGACGGCCCGACCATCCAGCGCAGCTCCGAGCGTGCGCTGGCCCGTGGAGCAGGGCTGCGCTATGTACTGGAGACAGTCGCCACGTTCCGCAAGGACGACGCCACCACCCCGGTGGTGCTGATGGGCTACCTCAACCCGATCGAGATCCACGGCACGGCCCGCTTCGCGCAGTCGGCCATCGCCGCCGGCGTGGACGGCATCCTGCTGGTCGACCTGCCGCCGGAGGAGGCCGCCGAAACCCGCGAGATCTTCACCGCCGCCGGCCTGGCGCTGATCCTGCTGGCCTCGCCGACCACGGCCGATGCGCGCCTGGATGCGCTGTCCGCGATGGCACAGGGCTATCTGTACTACGTCAGTTTCGCCGGCGTGACCGGGGCGTCGGATCGTTTGGACAGCAGTGCCGCCAGTGCCCGCCTGCGCGACCTGCGCAGCCGGTCGGCGGTACCGGTGGTGGCCGGCTTCGGCATCAAGGATGCGGCCAGTGCCGCGGCCATGGCCGTGGAGGCCGATGGCGTGGTGGTGGGCAGCGCGCTGGTGGCTGCGTTGGGCGAGGCCCCCGATGCCACGGCCGCCGCACAGGCCGCGGAGACATTCCTCACGCCGCTGCGACGCGCACTCGACGCCGCCTGAAGCACGCAAACGTACGTACCAGAATGGTTTACGCCAGCCCCCCGGCAACCGCCGGGGGGTGCCCGAGCATGGAAACGGTGAGCTAGACTGTCCGCCTTTGCGGCCCCCGGGCCGCCCTGAACGGAAGTAGCATCCCGCATGAGTTGGCTCAGCAAGTTGATGCCGTCTGGCATCCGCACCGACAACGTCCCCAGCAAGAAGCGCAGCGTCCCCGAGGGCCTGTGGGAGAAGTGCAGCAGCTGCGGCAGCGCGCTCTACCGTCCTGAGCTGGAAGAGAACCTGGAAGTCTGCCCCAAGTGTGGCCATCACATGGCCATCCGCGCGCGCGCGCGCCTGGCCGCGCTGTTCGACGCGGACAGCACCACCGAGATCGGTGCGCGCCTGGGCCCGACCGACCTGCTCAAGTTCAAGGACCAGAAAAAGTACAGCGAGCGGATCAAGGCCTCGCAGAAGAACACGGGCGAGTACGATGCCCTGATCGCCATGCAGGGCCTGATGAAGGGCCGCCCGCTGGTCGCCTCGGCCTTCGATTTCGCCTTCATGGGCGGCTCGATGGGTTCGGTGGTCGGTGAGCGCTTCTCGCTCGCCGCTGAAAAAGCGCTGGAGATCGGCGCCCCTTACGTGTGCTTCTCCGCCAGTGGCGGCGCGCGCATGCAGGAAGGCCTGTTCTCGCTGATGCAGATGGCGAAGACCTCGGCCGCGCTGGGTCGCCTGCGCGACGCCGGCCTGCCGTACATCTCGGTGCTGACCCATCCGACCACCGGCGGCGTGTCGGCCTCGTTCGCGATGCTGGGCGACATCAACATCGCCGAGCCGCAGGCGCTGATCGGCTTCGCAGGCCCGCGCGTGATCGAACAGACCGTGCGCGAAAAGCTGCCGGAAGGCTTCCAGCGCTCGGAGTTCCTGCTCGAGCACGGCGCGATCGACCAGATCTGCGACCGCCGCGAAATGCGTGATCGTCTGTCCGAGATCCTGGCCATGCTGGCGCGCCAGCCGGCGCCCGCACCGGATGCGGCCGCCTGATGGCCTCGCGCAAGTACTTCGGCACCGATGGCATCCGCGGCAAGGTCGGTGAAGGCGTCATCTCCGCCGATTTCGTGCTGCGCCTGGGCAATGCGCTCGGGCGCGCGCTGACCGAGCGCAACGGGCGCCGCCCGGTGGTGGTGATCGGCAAGGACACGCGCATCTCCGGCTACATGTTCGAAGCCGCACTCGAGGCCGGGCTGGTGGCGGCCGGTGCCGATGTGCAACTGCTCGGCCCGATGCCGACGCCGGCGGTGGCCTTCCTCACCCGCACCCTCGGTGCGGATGCGGGCATCGTCATCAGCGCCTCGCACAACCCGCACTACGACAACGGCATCAAGTTCTTCTCCGCCGATGGCGAGAAGCTGGATGACGCCACCGAGCTGGCGCTGGAAGCCGCGCTCGATGCACCGTTCACTACCGTCGAGTCCGAACGTCTGGGCAAGGCCATGCGCGCGCGCGATGCGGTCGGCCGCTACATCGAGTTCTGCAAGGCCAGCGTGCCGCGCGGCTTCGACCTGCGTGGCCTGAAGATCGTGCTCGACTGCGCGCACGGTGCCACCTACCACGTCGCCCCGCTGCTGTTCCGCGAGATGGGCGCCGAGGTGATCAGCATCGGTGATGCGCCCAACGGCCTGAACATCAACGATGGCGTCGGCTCGATGCACATCGACAATCTGGCGGCCAAAGTGCGCGAGGTCGGCGCCGATTTCGGCATCGCCTTCGACGGCGACGGCGACCGCGTGCTGATGGCCGACGACCAGGGCAACCCGGTCGACGGCGATGACCTGCTGTTCGTGCTGGCCCAGGCCTGGCAGCGCAGCGGGCGCCTGCATGGTCCGGTGGTCGGCACGCTGATGACCAACTTCGGCCTGGAGCAGGCACTGGAACGGTTGAACATCCCGTTCCAGCGCAGCAACGTCGGCGACCGCTACGTGCATCAGGCGCTGGTGGAAAACAACGGCGTGCTCGGCGGCGAAGCCTCCGGCCATCTGCTGTGCCTGGACCGTGCCACCACCGGTGATGCGATCGTCAGCGCGCTGCAGGTGCTGGAAGTGCTGCGTCGCGACGGTACCTCCCTGCGCCAGGTGCTGTCGGTGCTCACCAAGGTGCCGCAGAAGACCGTCAACGTGCGTCTGCAGGGCGCTGCCAAGGCGACCGTGCAGGCCGAGAGCGTGCAGGCCGCGCTGGTGGCCGCGCAGCAGGCGGTGAAGGGACGCGGTCGCGCGTTCCTGCGCCCCTCCGGCACCGAGCCGGTGGTGCGCGTCACCGTCGAAGCGGACAGCGCCGAGCTGATGCAGGCCACGCTGGACAGCCTGTCGGCGGCGGTGAAGGCGGCGGCTGCGGCCTGAGCCAGCCGAAACACGGCTGAATTGAAAACGCCCCGGGAGACCGGGGCGTTTTCGTTGCGGACCCGCTGCGGATCCGCTGCGGGTCAGGGCCCTGCCACCATCTTCTTTTTCTTCGCCTTGAAGCGGTTGAACAGCGGCGCGATCAGCGGGTGGTAGCTATAGGCGATGCGCTTGCGCAGCCAGCGGGCAGGACGGTCGCGGATCGCGAACCGGTAGATGTGCTCCGGATCGCCGCCGACCACGTTGCGGCCGAACGGGTGGGTGGTGTGCAGGTACTTGAAGCCCTGCGCCCGCGCGATCTGCACATAGTCCTCGTCGAAATCGCCGTAGGGCCAGCACAGCGTGTCCGATACGTCGCCCAGCTGCTGCCGGAGCACGTCGCGTGCCACCGACAGATCGCCGCTGATGCCCTGGCGCTTGTGTTCGCGGGAGATGTCCTGCTTGAGCCAGCGGGTATGCGTGTGCGTGTGGCAGTGCACCTCGAAGGTGCCGGCGGCGATCATCTCGCGCGCTTCGCTCCAGCGCATCATGACGTCGTCGGGGCGGTTCTCGTGCAGGATGGCCGCCTCGCATCCGCGATGGTCCGGCGTCGCGGGCAGGATAGCGCCGGGTTGCCCGGCATGCGGGCGGACCGCGCCTTCGCCCATCCAGCCGGTGACCACGAACACCACGGCGTGCATCCCGTACTTGGCCAGGATCGGGTGCGCGTAGACCCAGTTGTCCAGGTAGCCGTCATCGAAGGTGATCACGATCGACTTGGCCGGCGTCGGCTTGCCGGCGAGGAAACCGGCGTACTGGTCCAGGGTCAGCGAGGTCCAGCCGTTGGCTGCCAGCCAGGCGATCTGGCTTTCGAAGTTTTCCGGCGAGACCGTGATCATCCCCGGCGACGGGGAGACGTGGTGGTGCATCAGCACCGGGACGGATCTAGCGTTGGCCATGGCCCAGTTCCTTCAACCACTGGTGGTAATAGTATTCGGTCGCTTCAGTGTGACCGGTCGGGGTGAAGCGGTGGGCGCTGCGCATCCATTCCCAGCCGGCCAGCCCCATCTGCTGGCGGCGGTCGGGCTGTTCGATCAGCGTGCGCAGCGCGCCGGTCAGCGCGGCCTGGTCGCCCAGCGGCGCAAGCAGGGCATTGCTGCCTTCCACCACCATTTCCGGGACCCCGCCGACACGCGTGGCGACGATCGGCACGCCAACGTAGGCGGCCTCGAGAAACACCGTGCCGGCCGCTTCCTTGTGGGTGGCGAGGGCGAAGATATCGAAGGCGGTCATCAACCGGCAAGCACCCTGGCGGTAGCCGAGCAGGTGGACCTGCGCGGTGATGCCGAGCTGCTCGCGCAGGGCGATCAGGCGCTCCATCACCGGCTGGCCGTCGCCCACGATCACCAGCTGCACGCGTGGATCGGCGCGGCACAGCGGTGCCATGGCCTGCAGCAGCTCGAGGTGGCCCTTGGGTTCGCGCAGCACGGCGACGCAGCCGACCACGATCTGGTCGTCGCCGAAGCCCAGTTCGGCGCGCGTTTCCGCACGGGTATCCTGCCGACACTGCCACGGATCGCGCTTGGCGATCTGCGACCACTGCGGCGGCACCGCGATCGGCGGGACGATCCCCACGTGCGCGTCGTCGATGCCGCGGCTGACCATCAGCTTCTTGACGAAGCTGCTCACCGTCATCACCCGGTGCGGCAGGCCGGTATAGGTCAGCAGCGAGTTGATCGGGCTCATCAGGTGACGCGAGCGCACCACCAGTGGCGTACCCCCGAGCCGGGCGCCGGCCGCGGCGATCAGGCTGTCGCGGCGGCTGGTGGTGTTCACCACGTGGTAACCATGGCGGCGCACCAGGCGCGACACCGACCAGATCCCGCGCAGCATGCGCAGCAGGCCGCCCATCTTGAGCGCGTGGACGGTGAAGCCGGCTTCGCGCGCCAGCTCACCCAGGCGCGCGTCGGGCTGGCACAGCAGGGAGACGTCGTGGCCGCGGTCGCGCATCGCCAGCATGTGGCGGTAGATGTAGATCTCCTGCCCGCCAAATCCCTTGGCAGCCTCGGTATGGAGAATTTTCAGTGGAACGTTCATCGGTGGACAGTCCATGTGTGGAAACGCGCCCGCGGCGTGCGCGGGCGGCCGTCGTCATTGCCTGCGGGATCGCGCCAGCGCATCCCATGCGCTGTGCGGTGCCGTGGGTGGGAGGTCGTGCGGGGTCGGCAGCCACGGGCGCGGCCCTGCCGGCGTGGGCCAGCGCAACGCCGTCGGCGATGAGGGGGAGGGCAGGGCAACCATGGGGCGGACCGGGCGACGCAAGGAGTAAAGGGGGCGGCGCGTGAGCGTCGCCGGTGGCCCGTTGTGGCCGTCCGGGCGCGCGCATTGTATCGGTTTGTATCAATGTATCGGTGGCGGGGGTGGCCCGATCTGGCACAATGTTCAGCCGGGCCACAGCTGGCCCACCGACCACCATGAACAAGCAGGAATCGCTGTGAGCCAGATCCCCACCCTCGACATCACCCGTTTTGACACCGACCGCGACGCGTTCGTGGCCGAGCTGGGTGCGGCCTACCGCGAATGGGGCTTTGCTGGCATCCGCAACCACGGCATTCCGCAGGCCGACATCGACGCCGCGTATGAGGTCTTCAAGGCCTTCTTCGCGCTGCCGGAAGAGACCAAGCGCCAGTACCACGTGCCCGGCAGCGGCGGCGCCCGTGGCTACACCGCCTTCGGCGTGGAGACCGCCAAGGGCTCCCAGCACTTCGATCTGAAGGAGTTCTGGCACATCGGTCGCGAGATCCCGGACGACTCCAAGTACCGTGACGTGATGGCCCCGAACCTGTGGCCGAGCGAGGTCCCGGGCTTCCGTGAGCGTGGCTACGGCCTCTACCAGGCCCTGGACAAGCTGGGTTCGCGCGTCCTGTCGGCGCTGGCCCTGCATATCGGTCTGCCGGAAGATTTCTTCGCGGACAAGACCAACAACGGCAATTCGATCCTGCGCCCGATCCACTACCCGCCGATCACCGCGGAGAACATCCCGAATGTGCGCGCCGGTGCCCATGGCGACATCAACTTCATCACCCTGCTGGTCGGCGCCAGTGCGGCCGGGCTGGAAGTGCAGTCCCGCGAGGGCAAGTGGGTGCCCTTCACCTCGGACGCGGACACCATCGTGGTCAATATCGGCGACATGCTGCAGCGCCTGACCAACCATGTGTATCCGTCCACGATCCACCGCGTGGTCAACCCTCCGGGTGAGCAGGCGCGCCAGCCGCGCTATTCGGTGCCGTTCTTCCTGCACCCGAACCCGGATTTCCTGATCGACGTGCTGCCGACCTGCATCACCCCGGAAAACCAGAGTCGCTACCCGGAGCCGATCACCGCCCACGGCTTCTTGGAAGAGCGCCTGCGCGAGATCAAGCTGAAGTAAGCGATCCTGCCGGGACAAGAACGAAGGCCGCCGAAAGGCGGCCTTCTTCATTCCGTGTCATGCCGGCCGCTGGCCGGCTCCAGACATACTGGCCCTGCTGCATTCAGCTATTCGCTGCAACGTGTTGGGCGATCGCTGCCATGCCCAGCCGGGACGCGCCGTAAACCCCGCTCCGCGGCCCGGCCCAGCCGCTGGCGGCTGTGCGTTCGAACGCATGCGAGGCAGTGCCTCGCAAGCAATGCGCTCTCACCCATGGGGGCTCGACGTGCGCCATCCATGGCGCCCGACGGTCCCGGCTGGGCACGGCAGCGCTCGCCCCCGGCAGATTGCCTCGGCGGAGGGCAGGGCAGATTCAACGCCGCCCCGCCGCTTCGTCGCCGTCCCATGCAAGCCGACCCACTGTCAGAGGGTGGGCGTGGGTGGGTTGGCGGGACCGTTTTGCGCCATGGATGGCGCATAACGAGCCCCCATGGACGGGTTTACGGCGTGTCCCGCCAACCCACCCATGCCCGCCCAGCCCGGGGACGTCTCCCGCTGCCGTCGCCGTTGCTTTTGACTCGAGCCCGCAGCGAAAAATAAATATCCAATTGAAATGTAAGCGTTTTCCCGCCCACGCCATTTCGTTGCATCCGTTATCATGGCCGGCTGATACCCAAAGGAGCCATCGCCATGCGCCGCAAGATCGTCGCCGGTAACTGGAAGCTGCACGGCAGCCGCCAATTCGCCACCGACCTGGTCAGTGACCTGGTTGCCGACCTCCCGCTGCAGGGCGTCGAAGTCGTGGTCCTCCCGCCGCTCCCGTACCTGGGCGAACTGGTCGAAGCCTTCGAAGGCCGCGCCGTCGCCTTCGGCTCCCAGGATGTCAGCAGCAACGAAAAGGGCGCCTACACCGGTGAAGTCTCGGCCACCATGCTGGCCGAAGTCGGCGCCCGCTACGGCCTGGTCGGTCACTCCGAGCGCCGCCAGTACCATGCGGAAAGCAGTGAACTGGTCGCGCGCAAGTTCGCCGCCGCCCTGCATGCCGGCCTGACGCCCATCCTGTGCGTGGGCGAAACCCTCGAGCAGCGTGAGGCCGATCAGACCGAGGCGGTCATTGCGGCCCAGCTCGCCCCGGTGCTGGAACTGGTCGGCGCCGCCGGCTTTGCCCAGGCCGTGGTCGCCTACGAGCCGGTCTGGGCCATCGGTACCGGCCGGACCGCCTCCAAGGAGCAGGTCCAGCAGGTCCACGCGTTCATCCGTGGCGAAGTGGCCAAGCTGGATGCTAGAATTGCGGATTCACTGTCGATCCTCTATGGCGGCAGCGTGAAGCCTGACAACGCCGCGGAACTGTTCGCACAGCCCGATGTCGATGGTGGGCTGGTGGGCGGCGCCTCGCTGGTGGCCGCGGACTTCCTTGCCATCGCTGCCGCGGCGGCGGGGCGCTAATTAGTAATGTTGCCGGCCCAACCGCCGGCACGACATGTCCGAGGACGGATTCGAAATGCTGATGTTGATCCTCAATGTGGTCTACGTGCTGGTCGCAGTGGCCATGATCGCGCTCATCCTGATGCAGCGTGGTTCCGGCGCGGCCGCAGGGTCGGGTTTCGGTGCCGGCGCCTCGGGTACCGTGTTCGGCGCGCGTGGCGCGTCCAACTTCCTGTCCAAGTCGACCAAGTGGCTGGCCGTGGTGTTCTTCGGCATCAGCCTCTTCATGGCCTGGTACGCCAGCCATGGTTCGCGCCCGGCGGCGCAGCAGGACCTGGGTCTGATGTCGGCTCCGGCCGCATCCGCGCCGGCCGCACCGGCAGGCGAGCTTCCGGCCGTGCCGAAGGCCCCGGAAACCCCGGTCCAGCAGCCTGTTCCGTCGGCCACTGTGCCGGCTCAGGCGGAAACTCCGAAATCTGGTGAAGAAAAGCCTTCGGAAGGCACCCAGACTCGCTGAAGACGGTTACAATATGCGGCGCACTGGAGAACAACCGGTGCGATCGTAAGCCCAGGTGGCGGAATTGGTAGACGCACTACCTTGAGGTGGTAGCGACGAGAGTCGTAGGGGTTCGAGTCCCCTCTTGGGCACCATTTGTTTGTAAGCGGGTTCGTCTGGCGCGCAAAGCGCCAGGTAGCGGTATCCGTCCACTCCCCCATGCCAAAGCGCCTGCAGGCGCAGCGGCAGAGGCAAGAGAGAATCGCTGTGCTGGCCGAATATTTGCCGTCTCTGCTGTTTCTGATCGTTGCCACTGGTATCGGCGTTGCGCTGATGCTGGTTGGCCGATTCCTCGGTCCCCGACGTCCTGATCTGAAAAAGCTCTCGCCGTACGAATGCGGCTTCGAGGCTTTCGAGGACGCGCGCATGAAGTTCGATGTGCGCTACTACCTGATCGCGATTCAGTTCATCGTATTTGATCTGGAAATCATCTTCATCGTGCCGTGGACCCAGGTGTTCATGGAACTGGGCGCGCGTTCGCTGGTCACGATGGGCCTCTTCGTAGGCATGCTTTTCCTCGGTTTCATTTACGTCTGGAAGAAGGGAGCGCTGGAATGGGAGTAATTCAGACGCTCGACGGCCTGATGAACAACCCGGTCCCGGAAGGGCGGGTCGATGACATCCTGCGCCCCGAAGGCGACAACCCCCTGCTCGAAAAGGGCTACGTGACCACCAGCGTCGATGCGCTGTTGAATTGGGCGCGTACCGGTTCGATGTGGCCGATGACCTTTGGTCTGGCCTGCTGCGCAGTGGAAATGATGCACGCCGGCGCGGCGCGCCTGGACCTTGACCGCTACGGTGTGGTGTTCCGCCCGTCGCCGCGTCAGTCCGACGTGATGATCGTGGCCGGCACCCTGGTCAACAAGATGGCTCCGGCCCTGCGCAAGGTCTATGACCAGATGCCGGACCCGAAGTGGGTCATCTCGATGGGCAGCTGTGCCAACGGTGGCGGCTACTACCACTACTCGTATGCAGTAGTGCGTGGCTGTGACCGCGTCGTGCCGGTGGACATCTATGTCCCCGGCTGCCCACCTACCGCCGAAGCGCTGGTGTACGGGATCCTGCAATTGCAGAAGAAGATCTGGCGTACGCAGACCATCGCCCGCTGACATCCCTCCTGACAAGAGCACGCCAAGCCCCCATGGCAGAGCAAGCACCTTCCTTCATCGACCGACTTTCCGCACGTTTCGCAGGTGCGCAGGTCTTCGTGGTCGAACCCCGCGGCGAAGTGACGCTGGAAGTGCCCGCTGCTGACTGGCATGCCACCGCTCTGGCGCTGCGCGACGAATTCGGTTTCGAGCAGGCGGTTGACCTGTGCGGCCTGGATTACCTCGGCTATGGCAGCGACGAATGGGATACGGCCGATGTGTCGTCCCAGGGCTTCAGCCGTGGCGTCGAGGGCAAGTCCGTCGGTCGTTTCGCCTGGGGTGAATTCCCCACCCGCGAAACCAGCGATGGCGCCCAGCCGCAGCCGATCCCGCTACAGCGTTTCGCCGTGGTCGCCCAGCTGCGCTCCTACCAGCACAATCTCACGATGCGCATCCGTTGCTTTGCGCCGAACGAGGAACTGCCGGTGGTCGCGTCGTTGACCAACATCTGGCCGGGCCTGAACTGGTTCGAGCGCGAAGCGTTCGATCTGTTCGGCGTGATCTTCGAAGGCCACCCGGACCTGCGCCGGATCCTGACCGACTACGGTTTCGTCGGGCATCCGTTCCGCAAGGATTTCCCGCTGATCGGCAACGTTGAAGTGCGTTACGACGAAGAGAAGCAGCGCGTGATCTACGAGCCGGTGACCTCGGTCGAGCCGCGCGTCGGCGTGCCGCGTGTCATCCGTGACGACGCCCGTTTCCAGACCGCTGCCGGTGAATCCGCGCAGTCGGAGGCAAGCAAGTGAGCGAATTCACCCAGGCCCACCAGGCCTTTGCGAGCAACCCGGCCGAACTGCGCCAGGAAATCCGCAACTACACCATGAACTTCGGTCCCCAGCATCCGGCCGCGCACGGTGTGCTGCGCCTGATCCTGGAAATGGACGGCGAAACCATCATGCGTGCCGATCCGCACGTGGGTCTGCTGCACCGTGGTACCGAAAAGCTGGCCGAGTCCAAGCCGTTCAACCAGTCGATCGGCTACATGGATCGCCTGGATTACGTGTCGATGATGTGCAACGAGCACGCCTACGTGCGCGCGATCGAGACCCTGATGGGGATCGAGGCGCCGGAGCGTGCGCAGTACATCCGCACCATGTTCGACGAAATCACCCGCATCCTGAATCACCTGATGTGGCTGGGGTCCAACGCGCTCGATCTGGGCGCGATGGCGGTCATGTTGTACGCCTTCCGCGAACGCGAAGAGCTGATGGACTGCTACGAAGCGGTCTCCGGCGCGCGCATGCACGCGGCGTATTACCGTCCGGGCGGCGTCTACCGCGACCTGCCGGACCACATGCCGAAGTACAAGGAATCGCGCTGGCACAAGGGCAAGGCCCTGAAGAACCTCAACGCCTCGCGCGAAGGTTCGCTGCTGGACTTCCTGGAGAACTTCACCGTCGAGTTCCCCAAGCGCGTCGACGAATACGAAACCCTGCTCACCGACAACCGTATCTGGAAGCAGCGTACGGTCGGCATCGGCGTGGTCACCCCGGAACTGGCCCATGCGTGGGGCATGACCGGCGTGATGCTGCGCGGCTCGGGCGTTGCCTGGGATCTGCGCAAGAAGCAGCCGTATGCCAAGTACGACGCGGTCGAGTTCGACATCCCGCTCGGCAAGGAGGGTGACTGCTACGACCGTTACCTGTGCCGCGTGGCCGAGATGCGCGAATCCAACCGCATCATCAAGCAGTGCGTCACCTGGCTGAAGGCCAACCCGGGCCCGGTCATGGTCAAGAACTTCAAGGTCGCGCCGCCGAGCCGCGAAGACATGAAGGACGACATGGAAGCGCTGATCCATCACTTCAAGCTGTTCAGTGAAGGCTACTGCGTCCCGGCCGGCGAAACCTACGCCGCCGTCGAAGCGCCCAAGGGCGAGTTCGGCTGCTACCTGATGTCCGATGGTGCCAACAAGCCGTTCCGCGTGCACCTGCGCGCGCCGGGCTTCGCCCATCTGTCCTCGATCGACTCGATCGTGCGCGGGCACATGCTCGCCGACGTGGTGGCCATGATCGGCACCTACGATCTGGTGTTCGGTGAGGTGGACCGGTGATCGCATCCGCCTGCACGATGCCTGACACCCGCCGGCTGCTGCCGGCGCTGCAGGTTCTGGTTTTTAACGATTTCGTATTCGCTGAGGTCGGCCGATGAAGGCGACAGGTAATTTCGAGGCGGCGCGCGACGTCGACCCGATGGTGGTCTTGAATGACAAGACCCGTGCGCACATCGATCACTGGCTGGCCAAGTTCCCGCCGGATCGCAAGCGTTCGGCTGTCCTGCAGGGCCTGCACGCCGCACAGGAACAGAACGCAGGCTGGCTGACCGACGAGCTGATCGCCGGCGTCGCCAAGTACCTGGACCTGCCGCCGGTGTGGGCCTACGAGGTCGCCAGCTTCTACTCGATGTTCGAACTGGAGAAGGTCGGCCGCCACAACGTCGCCTTCTGCACCAACATCAGCTGCTGGTTGAACGGTGCCGAAGACCTGGTCGCGCACGCCGAGAAGAAGCTCGGCTGCAAGACCGGTCAGTCCACCGCCGATGGCCGCATCTACCTCAAGCGCGAAGAAGAATGCCTGGCCGGTTGCGCCGGTGCGCCGATGATGGTCATCAACGGCCATTACCACGAGCGCCTGACCGTCGAGAAAGTCGACGAGCTGCTGGACGGGTTGGAGTAAGACATGGCACATCATCACGCACCCAGTGGTCCGGTCGGTCCCGCACCGTTGCCGCACCAGGTGGTCTACACCACCCTGCATTACGACACTCCGTGGTCGTATGAGAGCTACCTCAAGACCGGTGGCTATGCCGCCCTGCGCAAGATCCTCGAAGAGAAGATCTCGCCGGAGCAGGTCATCGAGATGGTCAAGCAGTCCAACCTGCGCGGCCGTGGCGGCGCGGGCTTCCCGACCGGCCTGAAGTGGTCCTTCATGCCCAAGGGCACCATGCAGAAGTACATCCTGTGCAACTCGGATGAATCCGAGCCGGGTACCTGCAAGGACCGCGACATCCTGCGTTACAACCCGCATTCGGTCGTGGAAGGCATGGCGATCGCCTGCTACGCCACCGGCTCGACCGTGGGCTACAACTACCTGCGTGGCGAGTTCCACCACGAGCCGTTCGAGAACTTCGAGCAGGCCCTGGCCGACGCCTACGCGAACGGCTGGCTGGGCAAGGACATCCTCGGCAGCGGCGTGGACATCGACATCTACGGTGCGCTGGGCGCCGGCGCGTACATCTGCGGCGAAGAAACCGCGCTGATGGAATCGCTGGAAGGCAAGAAGGGCCAGCCGCGCTACAAGCCGCCGTTCCCGGCCAACTTCGGCCTGTACGGCAAGCCGTCGACGATCAACAACACCGAGACCTATGCCTCGGTGCCGGCGATCATCCGCAACGGCCCGGAATGGTTCGCAGGCCTGAGCCTGACCAAGAACGGCGGTCCGAAGATCTTCTCGGTCTCCGGTTGCGTGCAGAAGGGCGGCAACTTCGAAGTGCCGCTGGGCACCACCTTCGACGACCTGCTGGAAATGGCCGGTGGCCTGAAGCCGGGCCGCACGCTCAAGGGCGCGGTCCCGGGCGGCGTCTCGATGCCGGTGCTGAAGGCCGAAGAGCTCAAGGGCCTGCAGATGGACTACGACACCCTGCGTGCCCTGGGCACCGGTCTGGGCTCGGGCGCCATCGTGGTGCTGGATGACAGCGTCTGCTGCGTCAAGTTCGCCTGCCGCATCTCGCAGTTCTTCCACAAGGAATCCTGTGGGCAGTGCACCCCGTGCCGTGAAGGCACCGGCTGGATGCACCGCGTGCTGGAGCGCATCGTCGCCGGCAAAGCCACGATGGAAGACCTGCATCAGTTGAAGACGGTGGCCGGCCAGATTGAAGGCCACACCATCTGTGCGTTCGGTGAAGCGGCGGCATGGCCCATCCAGGGCTTCCTGCGCCAGTTCTGGGACGAATTCGAGTACTACATCGTCAACGGTCATTCGATGGTTGACGGCAAGAAGGTGGAGGCAGCCGCCGCATGAGCGCGCAACCCGTAAACCCGAGCGTGCCACCGGATCATGTGACCGTCGAAATCGACGGCCAGTCTCTGGTCGTGCCCAAGGGCTCGATGATCATCCAGGCCGCCGATAAGGCCGGCATTCCGATCCCGCGCTTCTGCTACCACGAGAAGCTGCCGATCGCCGCGAACTGCCGCATGTGCCTGGTCGACGTGGAAAAGTCGCCCAAGCCGGCGCCGGCCTGCGCCACGCCGGTCATGGATGGCATGAAGGTCGCTACCCGCAGTGAGAAGGCGCTGAAGTTCCAGCGCTCGGTGATGGAATTCCTGCTGATCAACCATCCGCTGGACTGCCCGATCTGCGATCAGGGCGGCGAGTGCGAACTGCAGGACGTTTCGCTGGGCTACGGCCGTTCGGTCAGCCGCTTCAACGAGCGCAAGCGCGTGGTGCCCGACGAGGACATCGGTCCGCTGGTCGCCACCGAAATGACCCGCTGCATCCAGTGCACCCGCTGCGTCCGCTTCACCGCCGACGTTGCCGGTACCTATGAACTGGGTGGCATGTACCGCGGTGAGAACCTGCAGATCGGCACCTATGACGGCAAGCCGTTGACCACCGAGCTGTCCGGCAACGTCGTCGACGTCTGCCCGGTCGGCGCGCTGACCAACAAGGTGTTCCAGTTCCGCGCCCGTCCGTGGGAACTGACCGCACGCGAGTCGCTGGGCTACCACGACGCGATGGGCTCGAACCTGTTCCTGCACGTGCGTCGCGGCGAAGTGCTGCGCGTGGTGCCGCGCGACAACGAGTCGGTCAACGAATGCTGGCTGTCCGATCGCGACCGCTATTCGCACCAGGGCCTGTACAGCGAAGACCGTGCGGTCAAGCCGCTGCGCAAGGTCAATGGCGAGTGGAAGGAAGTGAGCTGGGCCGAAGGCCTGGCCGCCGCCAAGGAAATCTTCGCCGCCCACCAGGGTGACGACCTCGGCGTGCTGGTGCACCCGTCGGCCTCGAACGAGGAGGGCGCACTGCTGGCCCGTCTCGCGACCGGCCTGGGCACCACGAACATCGATCACCGCATCAACAACCGCGATTTCTCCGACGCCGCCACCGCCGAAGTGTTCGGCCTGCCTTTGGCTGAGATCGAAGGCGCGGACAGCATCGTCGTGCTCGGCAGCAACATCCGCCACGAGCTGCCGCTGCTGCATGCCCGCCTGCGCAAGGCGCAGACCACGCGCAATGCGAAGATCCACGCCGTCAATCCGGTGGACTTCGATTTCGCCTTCAAGCTGGCCAGCAAGCAGATCGTCGCCCCGTCGGCCTTCATCGACGCACTGGGCAACGCCGAGCTGCGTGACGCCGTGAGGGGCGCGAGCAACGCCGTGCTGATCGTCGGTGGCATCGCCGAAAACCACCCGCAGGCCGCCGCGATCCGCGCCGCTGCGCGTGATTTCGCCGCCGCGACCGGTGCCAAGCTGTGCCGCATCCCGCAGGGCGCCAATGCCGTGGGCCTGACCCGCGCCGGCGTGCTGCCGGCCGGCAAGGACGTCAACGCCATGCTGGCCCAGCCGCGCAAGGCCTATGCCATCTACGGCATCGAGCCGGGCCTGGATTTCGCCGACGCCGCTGCTGCCCGCAAGGCGCTGGCCGGTGCCCAGGTGGTGGCTTTCAGCCAGTTCGCCTGTGCCTCGACCCGCGACGTCGCCGACGTGATCCTGCCGATCGGCGCACTGCCGGAAGTGGATGCCACCCTGACCAACCTCGATGGTCGCGAGCAGTCGGCCCGTGCCGGCGGCAAGCTGCCGGGCGAGGCGCGTGAAGGCTGGCGCGTGCTGCGTGCACTGGGCGGCGAGATGTCGCTGGCCGGTTTCGAGTTCACCGACCTGGCCGGCCTGCGCGCCAGCCTGGCCCCGGTCAGCGTCACCGTCTCGTCCTCGGCGGCAACGCCGGTCGCGGGCGAGGGCTTGGAAGTGACCTCGACCGCCGCGATCTACCGCACCGATGCGGTGGTCCGTCGCGCCCAGGCGCTGCAGTCGCATCCGCTCAACAACGCCCCGCGCATCGTGCTCAACGCCGACGACGCCGCCCGCCTGCAGTTGGTGGAAGGCCAGATGGCCAAGGTCGGCACCGATGCCGGCCGTGCCACCTTGCCGGTGGTGGTCGACGCCCGCGTCGCCGCAGGGTCGGTCTGGATTGAATCGGGCCACGGTGCAACCGCACCGCTGGGTGCCGCACGCGTAACGGTGGTGGGTGCATGAACGAATTGCTGTTGAACGCGGTCGACCCGCTGCACCAGTGGCTGCTGTCACTGGGCGACATCGGCGCGCTGCTCTGGATCATCCTGAAGATCCTGGTGATCGCCATGCCGGTGATCATCTCGGTGGCCTTCTACGTGGTCTGGGAGCGTAAGCTGATCGGCTGGATGCACGTGCGCCATGGCCCGATGTATGTCGGCATGGGCATCTTCCAGGCCTTCGCCGACGTCTTCAAACTGCTGTTCAAGGAAATCATCCAGCCGAGCAGCTCGCACAAGGCGATGTTCATCCTGGCGCCGCTGATCACGCTGGGCCCGGCCTTCGCGGCCTGGTCGGTGATTCCCTTCGACGCGCAGATCGTGCTGTCCAACGCCAACGCCGGCCTGCTGTACCTGCTGGCGATGACCTCGCTGGGCGTGTACGGCATCATCCTGGCCGGTTGGGCCTCCAACTCGAAGTACGCGTTCCTCGGTGCCATGCGCGCCTCGGCGCAGATGATCAGCTACGAAATCGCGATGGGCTTTGCCTTGGTCGGCGTCATGATCGCCTCGGGCAGCCTCAACCTGAGCAGCATCGTGATGGCGCAGGCGGGCAATTCCGGTCTGTTTGACTGGTTCCTGCTGCCGCTGTTCCCGCTCTTCATCGTGTACTGGGTGTCCGGCGTCGCCGAGACCAACCGCGCGCCGTTCGACGTCGTGGAAGGTGAATCGGAAATCGTTGCCGGCCACATGGTCGAATACTCCGGTGGTGCGTTCGCGCTGTTCTTCCTGGCCGAATACGCGAACATGATCCTGATCAGCTTCCTGATCTCGATCTTCTTCCTCGGTGGTTGGCTGAGCCCGCTCCAGGGCTGGATCACGGCAGACATCTCGCCGTGGATCGACTGGATCTGGAAGGGCGGCTGGCCGTGGCTGCTGCTGAAGGTCTTCTTCTTCGCCAGCTCCTACATCTGGTTCCGTGCCAGCTTCCCGCGCTTCCGTTACGACCAGATCATGCGTCTGGGCTGGAAGGTCTTCATCCCGCTCACCATCTTCTGGATTGCAGTGACGGCGTTGATGGTGTTTTACGGCGTGATCCAGAAGGGCGTCTAAGCGATGAACCGAATTACCCATTACTTCAAAAGCCTGCTGCTCCTTGAGCTGCTCGGTGGTCTGTGGCTGACCCTGAAGTACGCCTTCAAGCCGAAGTACACGATGATGTACCCGATGGAGAAGTTCCCGCAGTCGCCGCGTTTCCGCGGTCTGCATGCACTTCGCCGCTACCCCAACGGTGAGGAACGCTGCATCGCATGCAAATTGTGCGAAGCGGTGTGCCCGGCGCTGGCGATCACCATCGATTCGGCCAAGCGCGAGGACGGCACCCGCCGTACCACCCGTTACGACATCGATCTGTTCAAGTGCATCTTCTGCGGCTTCTGTGAAGAAAGCTGCCCGGTGGACTCGATCGTCGAGACCCACATTCTCGAGTACCACTTCGAGAACCGTGGCGAGAACATCGTTACCAAGCCGCAGCTGCTGGCCATCGGTGATCGGCTTGAAGCCGAGATCGCCGAGCGTCGCGCCGCCGATGCCGCTTTCCGCTGAGGTCGAATGATGGATTGGGTAAATATCAGTTTCTGGGTCTTCTCCATCGTGGCGGGCATTTCCGCCGCGGCGGTGATCAGCGTGCGCAATCCGGTCTATGCCGTGTTGTGCCTGATCCTGACCTTCTTCTCCGTAGCCTGCATCTGGATCCTGGTCGGGGCCGAGTTCCTCGGTGTCGCGCTGGTGCTGGTCTACGTCGGCGCGGTCATGGTGCTGTTCCTGTTCGTGGTGATGATGCTGGACATCGATCCCTCCAACCTGCGAGAGGGCTGGGTGCGTTACCTGCCGCTCGGCCTGGTGGTGGCGGTGACGATGCTCGTGCAGATGCTGGTGCTGATCGGCGTGAAGGGCAGGGCGGTCAATCCGTTCCCGGCCGACAACGCTGCCGCGCTGGCGGCCGACACCTCCAACATCACCTGGCTGGCCCGCAGCCTGTTCACCGAATACCTGCTGCCGTTCGAGTTCGCCGCCGTCATCCTGACCGTGGCCGTGGTTGCCGCCGTGATGCTGACCCTGCGTCGCCGCACCGGCCTGAAGACCCAGAACCCGTCCGAGCAGACCATGGTCAAGGGCAGCGACCGCCTGCGCATCGTCAAGATGGACGTCGAGAAGCCGGTCGTGCACACCAACATCAAGCCGTCCAGCAATGAGGAGGCGCAGCCATGATCACCCTTGGCCACATTCTGGCGCTGGGCGCGGTGCTGTTCTGCATCAGCCTCGCCGGCATCTTCCTCAACCGCAAGAACATCATCGTGCTGTTGATGTCCATCGAGTTGATGCTGCTGTCGGTCAACATCAATTTCGTCGGGTTCTCGCGTGAGATGGGTGATACGGCCGGACAGCTGTTCGTCTTCTTCATCCTGACCGTGGCCGCGGCCGAGGCCGCCATCGGCCTCGCGATCCTGGTAACCCTGTTCCGTACTCGCCGCACCATCAATGTCGGCGAAGTCGATTCGCTGAAGGGCTGATCCGTAGATGGAAATCACTCTCTCCAAGAGTCTGTTGATCGCAGTGGTGCTCGCACCGCTGTTCGGCAGCATCATCGCCGGCCTGTTCGGTCGTCAGGTCGGTCGCGCTGGCGCGCAGGCGGTCACCATCCTCGGTGTGGCGGTCAGCTGCGTGCTGTCCAGCTACGTGCTGTACATGCTGCTGTGGGGCGGTGCCCAGCCGTTCAACCAGAACATCTATACGTTCTTCGAAGTGGGCCAGTACTCGGCGCACGTCGGCTTCATGGTCGACAAGCTGACCGCGATGATGATGGTCGTGGTGACCTTCGTGTCCTTCCTGGTGCACGTGTACACCATCGGCTACATGCAGGATGACCCGGGCTACCAGCGGTTCTTCAGCTACATCTCGCTGTTCACCTTCTCGATGCTCACCCTGGTGATGAGCAACAACTTCCTGCAGCTGTTCTTCGGCTGGGAAGCGGTGGGCCTCGTCTCGTACCTGCTGATCGGCTTCTGGTTCAAACGCCCGACCGCCATCTTCGCCAACATGAAGGCCTTCCTGGTCAACCGTGTCGGTGATTTCGGCTTCATCCTCGGCATCGCCGGCGTGTTGTGGGTGTTCGGCACCCTCGATTACGCCACCGTATTCGCCAATGCCCAGGTGCTGGGCCACCCGGATGCGGTGATCCAGATCTGGTCGGGCACGATCGACCTGTTCGGCACCTCCATCCCGGTGATGAGCGAGCCGGTGATCTGGTCGGTCGCCACCGTGATCTGCATCTGCCTGTTCATTGGTGCGATGGGCAAGTCGGCCCAGGTGCCGCTGCACGTCTGGCTGCCGGACTCGATGGAAGGCCCGACCCCGATCTCGGCGCTGATCCACGCGGCGACCATGGTCACCGCGGGCATCTTCATGGTCACCCGCATGTCGCCGCTGTTCGAGCTGTCGCAGACCGCGCTGAACTTCGTGCTGTTCATCGGTGCCACCACCGCGTTCTTCACCGGCCTGATCGGCATCGTGCAGAACGACATCAAGCGCGTCGTCGCGTACTCCACGCTGTCCCAGCTGGGTTACATGACCGTCGCCCTGGGCGTGTCCGCATACTCGGCGGCCGTGTTCCACCTGATGACCCACGCCTTCTTCAAGGCGCTGCTGTTCCTCGGCGCGGGCTCGGTGATCATCGCCATGCACCACGAGCAGGACATGCGGAAGATGGGCGGCCTGCGCAAGTACATGCCGATCACCTTCGTCACCATGTGGATCGGTACGCTGGCCCTGGTCGGTACGCCGTTCTTCTCCGGCTTCTACTCCAAGGACACCATCATCGAGGCTGCGCAGCACCACGCGCATGTGTCCTCAAGCTGGGTGGCGACCTACGGGTACTGGGCGGTGCTGGGTGGCGTGGTCGTGACCAGCTTCTACAGCTTCCGTCTGCTGTTCCTGACCTTCCATGGCAAGGAGCGCTTCCGCGACGCGCATGATGATCATGGTCATGACGATCACCACGGCGCCGACGCGCATGCCGCCGATGCCCACCATGGCGACGCGCATCATGACGATCATGGCCACGGCCATGGCGCGCATGAGCCGCACGAAACCCCGTGGGTGGTGACGCTGCCGCTGATCCTGCTGGCGATCCCCTCGATGGTCATCGGTTTCTTCAGCATCGGTCCGATGCTGTACGGCACCGACTGGGCCGGCCACCACGCCGAGACCGCCATTCCGGGCCAGGCGCATTCGTTCTTCACCGGCATCGTCGACTTCTACGTCCCGGCGCGTGACACCATCGGTGCGCTGGCCGAAGAGTTCCACGGCCCGGTTGCCTTCGCGATCCACGGCATGATGGCCCCGGCCTTCATCCTGACGGTGGTGGGCTTCCTGCTGGCGGCGCTGTTCTACCTGTGGAAGCCGGAACTGGCCGGCAAGGCCCGCAAGACCTTCGCGCCGATCGTGTCGGTGCTGGAGAACAAGTACGGCTTCGACAAGCTCTGGATCGGCGGTTTCGCCGGCGGCGGTATCAAGCTCGGCAAGGTTTCGCGCGCGATCGACACGAATGTGGTCGATGGTGTGGTGGTCAACGGTTCGGCGCGCCTGATCGATCTGGCGGCCAACCTGCTGCGTCGCACCCAATCCGGTTTCCTCTATCACTACGCCTTCGCGATGATCATCGGCCTGATTGCCCTCCTGGGCGTCCTGATGCATTACCTGCGTTGATGACCTGTACGGAATAAGAAGACGTGTCGAACTGGCCCCTACTTAGTGTTCTCATCTGGCTGCCGATCATCGGCGGTGCATTGATCCTTGCCATCCGGGATGCCCAAACCGCCCGGTGGGCGTCCCTGGGCGTCGCGGTGCTGACCTTCGTGGCCAGCCTGTCGCTGCTCAGCGGCTATGACACGGGAATCGACGCGCTGCAGTTCGTCGAGACCCGCGCCTGGATCCCCGCCTACGACATCGGCTACAACCTCGGCGTCGACGGCATCGCGATCGCGCTGATCCTGCTGACCACCCTGGTCTCGGTGCTGGCCCTGATCGGTGCCTGGAGCGCGATCGACAAGCGCGTGAACCAGTACGTGGCCGCCTTCCTGATCCTGGAAGGTGTCACCGTCGGTATCTTCTCGGCGACGGACGCGATGCTGTTCTACGTGTTCTTCGAAGCGATGCTGATCCCGATGTTCCTGATCATCGGTGTCTGGGGCGGCCCGCGTCGCATCTACGCCGCGCTGAAGTTCTTCCTGTACACCTTCCTCGGCTCGGTGCTGATGCTGGTGGCCCTGATCTACCTGTACCTGAAGGGCGGCAGCTTCCAGCTGGCCGACCTGTACCAGCTGCAGCTGTCGGGCAAGGAACAGACGTGGATCTTCTTCGCCTTCCTGATCGCCTTCGCGGTCAAGGTGCCGATGTTCCCGGTCCACACCTGGCTGCCGGACGCCCACGTGGAAGCGCCGACCGCCGGTTCGGTGATCCTGGCGGCGATCGCCCTGAAGATCGGTGGCTACGGCTTCCTGCGCTTCAACCTGCCGATCGTGCCGGACGCCTCGCACGAGTGGGCCTGGCTGGTGATCGCGCTGTCGCTGGTGGCGGTGATCTATGTCGGCCTGGTCGCCTTGGTGCAGGACGACATGAAGAAGCTGATCGCCTATTCGTCGATCGCGCACATGGGCTTCGTGACCCTGGGTACCTTCATCGCCATGTGGCTGGTGCGTGACGCCGGCAACCCGGATGCGGCCCGCCTGGGCCTGCAGGGTGCGATGGTGCAGATGGTGTCGCACGGCTTCGTGTCCGGCGCGATGTTCTCCTGCGTCGGCGTGCTCTACGACCGCATGCACAGCCGCCGCATCGCCGATTACGGCGGCGTGGTGAACGTGATGCCCTGGTTCGCCACCTTCGCCATGCTGTTCTTCATGGCCAATGCCGGCCTGCCGGGTACCAGCGGTTTCGTCGGTGAGTTCATGATCATCATGGCCAGCTTCCAGCGCAATCCGTGGCTGGCACTCGGCGCGGCGAGCACCCTGGTGATCACCGCGGCGTATACGCTGTGGCTGTACAAGCGCGTGTTCTTCGGTGAAGTGGCCAATGCCCATGTCGCCGAACTGAAGGACATCAACGGTCGCGAGTGGCTGGTGTTGGGTGTATTCGCCGTGGGCACCCTTGCCCTGGGTCTGTACCCCAAGCCGCTGACCGACCTGATGGAGCCCTCGATCGCGAAGCTGGCGATGCAGATCGCATCCAGCAAGCTGCTGTAATCGGGCCGTCGAGAGTATTGATTCCAGGATTTGATGATGACCACCTCGCCGCTGTTGCCACTGACCGCCGCTGACCTCCCGCCGCTCGCTCCCGAGCTGGTGCTGGTCGGCAGTGCGTTCGCCCTGTTGATGCTTGATCTTTTCATCAGTGAGAAGAACAAGATCTGGACCCACCTGTTCTCGATCGCTGCGCTGGCGGTCGTGTTCTTCATGCTCGCCACCGGAGTGGGCGGGCAGGGCGAGGTCTTCCACGGCATGTTCGTCCGCGACAACGCGGCCGACGTGATGAAGACCGTGATCGTGCTGTGCAGCGGGCTGACCCTGATCTACGGCTGGAGCTACCTGCGCGAGCGCAAGCTCTACCAGGGTGAGATCCCGGTGCTGATCCTGTTCGCCACTGCGGGCATGATGATCCTGGTCTCGGCCGGCAGCCTGCTGATGGTCTACCTGGGCCTGGAACTGCTGGCCCTGTGCTCCTACGCACTGGTCGCCAGCAACCGTGAGAACGGCCTGGCTTCGGAAGCGGCGATGAAGTACATCGTGCTGGGTTCGCTGGCCTCGGGCCTGCTGCTGTACGGCATGTCGCTGATCTACGGCGCCACCGGCTCGCTGCACCTGGACGCCATCAATGCGGCCATCCCGCACACCGAAGAGAAGGTGCTGCTGCTGACCGGCGCGGTGTTCATGATCGCCGGCGTGGCCTTCAAGCTTGGTGCGGCCCCGTTCCACATGTGGCTGCCCGACGTGTACCAGGGTGCCCCCGCACCGGTCGCGCTGTTCATCAGCTCGGCCCCGAAGCTGGCTGCGTTCGGCATGGCTTACCGCCTGCTGGAAATGGGCGTGGGTCCGCTGGCCGACGAGTGGAAGTACCTGATCGGTGGCCTGGCCGCACTGTCGCTGGTGATCGGCAACCTGATGGCGATCGCGCAGACCAACCTCAAGCGCATGCTGGCTTTCTCGACCGTCTCGCACATCGGCTTCCTGCTGATGGGCATGGCCGGGGGTGGCGAGCGGGGTTACTCGGCGGCGCTGTTCTACGCCCTGAGCTACGCGATCATGTCCACCGCGGCGTTCGGTGCGATCATCGCGTTGTCGCGCAATGGCTTTGAAGCCGAGAAGATCGAAGACTTCAAGGGCCTCAATGCCCGCAACCCGTGGATGGCCGGCCTGGTGCTGTGCATCATGGCGTCGCTGGCAGGCATCCCACCGTTCCTGGGCTTCTGGACCAAGCTGGCCGTGCTCGGCGCGGCGATCCAGGGCGACATGCTGTGGCTGGCCATGGTCGGCGTGATCTGCGCCGTGATCGGCTGCTTCTACTACCTGCGCGTCATCAAGGTCATGTACTTCGATGAGCCGGTGGGCGAGCCGCTGCCGGCCAACAACGACCGCGTGCTGGGCGTGGTGCTGGGCGTGAACGCCCTGGCGCTGCTGGCCCTGGGCGTTGCGTGGAACCCGATCATGGTGTGGTGCCAGCAGGCATTTGCACATATTTCGTAAAAAACGATACAAACGTGCGCAACTCGTGTAATATTCATCTCCTGAGTTGTTGATGCAGCGGTTTCGCCAGAACATCGTTGCGGTAGGTACCACACCGTTGGTGTGGTACACGACTCATCCGCTTCTGCTGCGGGGTGGAGCAGTCTGGCAGCTCGTCGGGCTCATAACCCGAAGGTCGCAGGTTCAAATCCTGCCCCCGCTACCACAGAAAATCTGCAGTGCAGATGCAGTAGACGAAAAGGCGATCTCGGCAACGAGGTCGCTTTTTTCGTTATGGCATCGGGCGGCTTTTGCTGTGCCTTTGCACCTGACCTCGATGACTGACCTGCCAAGTGTGCAGGCAGCGGTGGGGGCAGGTTGGCGGGACCATTGGGGTGACATGGATGTCGCCCATGAGCCCCCATGGACGGGTTCACGGCGCGTCCCGCGGACCTGCCCCCGCCGCTGTCCGCGACGAAGGTTACACACCCGCTTGGCTGTTCAGCTTTCCGAATAGGGACATCAGAAACCACCCCAACCATTGCACCAGCGCGGTGCAACGGCTATCATCAGTGGCTTAGCGGACTGTCCACTCGCAACCTGCCACAGGATGTGAATGGGCCCCGCAACCGGCTTCCAGGAACGGCAACCTGTACCCAGGCCGCCGTGACCCCCGGAACGCTGGGCTCGCAGACGCGCACCACGTGCGCATCTGCACCGGAATCCAGCATGACCGGAGTTGTACCGGACAGGGGCCCAACGGGCCCTTTGTTGTTTCCGGAAGGTGGTCCATGCACTGGACCAGACCGTATTTCTTTTCAACGAATCAAGGCCGACTGTGAGCGACAAGGCAACCGAAATCGCGAATCTGCTCGCCCCCACCGTTCAGTCGCTGGGTCTCGAGCTGCTGGGCGTGGAGTATCTGACCGCACCGGGCGGCGCAACGCTGCGCCTGTACATCGACGTGCCGCTGGCCGAACAGCCCGAGCGCATCGTCAACATCGACGACTGCGAGCGCGTCAGCCGCGAAGTGTCCGCCCAGCTGGACGTCGAAGACCCGATCACGGCGAACTACACGCTGGAAGTGTCTTCGCCGGGCGTGGATCGCCCGCTGTTCACCGGCGCGCAGTTCGAGCGCGCCATCGGCGAATCCGCCAAGGTGACGCTGAGCCTGCCGCAGGACGGCCGTCGCCGTCTGCAGGGCGAGATCCTCGCCGTGGATATCGAACAGGGCACCGTGACCTTCAAGGTCGACAATGCTCCGTTCACCGCCGACATCGAGAACATCGACAAGGCACGCATCATGCCGGACTGGGCCGCCCTCGGCCTGGCTCCGACCAAACCGACTGGCCCGGCACCCAAACAGGGTGGCAAGGCGAACAAGAAACCATCCAACGAGCCGGCGGCCAAAAAGCCGCGCGCGGAGTGAGCCAATGAGCAAGGAACTTTTGCTGGTAGTGGATGCGGTCGCCAACGAAAAAGGCGTCCCGCGCGAAGTCATCTTCGATGCCATCGAGGCCGCGTTGGCTTCGGCTGCCAAAAAGCGTTACCCGGAAGAAGAAGTGCTGGCCCGTGTGTCGATCGACCACAAGGACGGCAACTACGAAACCTTCCGCCGCTGGGAAGTGGTGGCCGATGACGTGGTCATGGAGTCTCCGGACCGCCAGATCCGTCTGATGGACGCCATCGATGAAGCCGACGGCGTGGAAGTCGGCGATTTCATCGAAGAGCAGATTGAAAACCCGGACTTCGGCCGTATCGCCGCACAGGCCGCCAAGCAGGTGATCGTCCAGCGTGTACGCGAGGCCGAGCGTCAGCAGGTGGTCGATGCGTGGAAGGATCGCGTCGGCGAACTGGTTACCGGTGTGGTCAAGCGCGCCGAGCGCGGCAACATCTATGTGGACCTGGGCGGCAACGCCGAGGCCTTCATTCCGAAGGACAAAGGCATTCCGCGCGACGTACTGCGCGCTGGCGACCGCGTGCGCGGTTACCTGGCCGAAGTCCGTTCGGAACCGCGTGGCCCGCAGCTGTTCATCAGCCGCGCCGCCCCGGAATTCATGATCGAACTGTTCAAGCTCGAAGTGCCGGAAGTCGGCCAGGGCCTGGTCGAGATCAAGGCCTGTGCACGTGATCCGGGCGACCGCGCCAAGATCGCCGTGCTGGCCCACGATTCGCGTACCGATCCGATCGGTGCCTGCATCGGCATGCGCGGTTCGCGCGTGCAGGCCGTGTCCAACGAGCTCAATGGCGAGCGCGTGGACATCGTGCTGTGGAACGAGAACCCCGCCAACTTCGTCATCAATGCGATGGCGCCGGCGGAAGTGCAGTCGATCATCGTCGATGAAGAAAAGCACTCGATGGACCTGGCCGTGGCGGAAGAGCGCCTGGCCCAGGCGATCGGCAAGGGCGGCCAGAACGTCCGTCTTGCCAGCCGCCTGACCGGTTGGCAGCTCAATGTGATGACCCAGGACCAGGTGACCGCCAAGTCCGAGGCAGAGCAGACCGTTGCCCGCCAGCTGTTCATGGACAAGCTGGAAGTGGATGAAGAAATCGCCGCCATCCTGGTGACCGAAGGCTTCAACACCGTGGAAGAAATCGCCTACGTCCCGGTCGGCGAACTGCTGGCCGTGGAAGGCTTCGACGAAGACATCGTCGAAGAGCTGCGTGCCCGTGCCCGCGATGCGCTGCTCAACGAAGCGCTGGCGGTGGAAGAAGGTCTGGAAGACGGCTCGCCGTCGGAAGACCTGCTCGCCCTGGAAGGCATGGACGAGGCGACCGCCTACGCCCTCGCCGGTCATGGCGTGCGTACCAGTGAGGACCTGTCGGAGCTGGCCGCCGACGAGATCCTCGAGTTCGGCATCGAGGACATGGACCAGGAGCGCGCCGCCGCCCTGATCCTTGCCGCCCGAGCCGAGGAGATCGCCCGCCTGGAGCGCGGCGAATGAGCCAGCGATGAACAGTGCCCTGACCCGCTCAGGGCTTAGACTCCGCGCTGCCTTCGCACGTTTCGAGGGAGCGCCAACCAGATCATAGGATCCGAATGTCGCAGCAAACCACCATCCGCAAGCTTGCCGAACTGGTCAATACCCCGGTCGATAAACTGCTCGTACAACTTGCCGAAGCCGGCATGAAGTTCAGCGGTCCCGACCAGGTCGTGACCAGTACCGAGAAGGTGAAGCTCCTGGGCTTCCTTCGTCGCTCGCACGGCAAGACCGAGCAGCCCGTCGAGAGCACCGACGAGGCCGCCAAGAAGATCACCCTCAACCGTCGCAAGTTGCAGGAAGTGACCGTCAGCGCCGGCCGCAGCAAGACCACCGTCAACGTGGAAGTGCGCCAGAAGCGTACCTACATGAAGGACGCCAGCGGCAAGCCGATGACCGCGGATGAGGAGCGCGCCGACATCCTGCGCAAGCTGGAGGAATCCCGCCAGCGCAATCTGGACGAGCAGCGCGCACTGGCCGAGAAGGACCGTGCGCGCGATGAAGAAATCGCCCGCAAGCGTCAGGAAGAAATCGACGCCAAGGAACGTGCCGAAGCCGAGCGCAAGGCGGCCGAAGCCGCTGCTGAAGCAGCCAAGAACGCACCGCCGGCCCCGGCCCCGGCTGCGGCCAAGCCCGCTGCTGCCGATGCACCGGCCCGCAATGCGCGTCCGGCCGCACCGTCGGCTGCCCGTCCGGCACCGCGTTCGGACGATCGCAACTCGAACAACAACAACAACAACAACCGCCCGGGCGCCAAGCGCGACGACGATGGTGGCAACCGCTTCGCCGGTCAGCTGCATCTGTCGGCCGCCGATCGTGCCCGCCGCGGCAACAACAGCAACTCGCGCGGTCGTCCGACCGGGCGCGTGCAGCACGGCAGCCGCCGTGACAGCAACCAGTCGCGCAGCGGCGGTGGTGCCCATGGCTTCGAACGTCCGGTCGCTCCGATCGTGCGTGACGTGACCATCGGCGACACCATCACCGTCGCCGATCTGGCCCAGAAGCTGGCCGTCAAGGGCGGCGATGTGGTCAAGGCACTGTTCAAGATGGGCGTCATGGCGACCATCACCCAGACCATCGACCACGATACCGCCGCGCTGGTGACCGAAGAACTCGGCCACAACGTGATCCGTGCCAACACCAACGACGCCGAAGACGCGCTGCTGGCGCTGGCCGGTGGCAACCAGGGCGAGCCGGTGGCACGCCCGCCGGTCGTCACGATCATGGGCCACGTCGATCACGGCAAGACCTCGCTGCTGGATTACATCCGCCGCACCAAGGTCGCCACGGGCGAAGCCGGTGGCATCACCCAGCACATCGGTGCGTACCACGTTGAAACGCCGAAGGGCGTGATCAGCTTCCTGGATACCCCGGGCCACGCGGCGTTTACGTCGATGCGTGCCCGCGGTGCCAAGCTGACCGACATCGTGGTGCTGGTGGTGGCTGCCGACGACGGCGTCATGCCGCAGACCAAGGAAGCCATCCAGCACGCCCGTTCGGCGGGTGTGCCGCTGATCGTGGCGATCAACAAGATCGACAAGTCCGGCGCCGATCCGATGCGCGTCAAGAACGAGCTGCTCACCGAGCAGGTCGTGTCCGAAGACTTCGGTGGCGACACCCAGATGGTCGAAATCTCGGCCAAGGCTGGCCTGGGCATCGACGACCTGCTGGATGCGATCTCGATCCAGGCCGAACTGCTGGAACTGAAGGCCGTGGCCGACGGTCGCGCCACCGGCGTGGTCATCGAGTCCTCGCTGGACAAGGGCCGCGGCCCGATCGCCACCGTGCTGGTGCAGCAGGGTTCGCTGAAGAAGGGCGATTACCTGGTCTGCGGTATCCAGTACGGCCGCGTGCGCGCCCTCTTCGACGAAACCGGCGCACAGCCTGAGCAGGCGGGTCCTTCGATTCCGGTGCAGGTGCTGGGTCTGTCCGGCGTGCCGGATGCCGGCGATGACTTCGTCGTGGTCGAAGACGAGCGTCTGGCCAAGGACGTCGCGCAGCAGCGCGAAACCAAGCGCCGTGAATCGCGCCTGGTGCAGTCTGCCGGCAGCCGCATGGAAGACATCATGGCGACCCTGGGCAAGGGCGATGGCCAACAGGTGTTGAACCTGGTGATCAAGGCCGATGTGCAGGGTTCGGTGCAGGCGCTGAGCCAGGCACTGGTCGCGCTGTCCAACGACGACATCCGCATCAACGTGATCCACTCCGGCGTGGGCGGCATCACCGAGTCGGACGCCAACTCGGCGGTTGCCTCCAAGGCCACCGTGATCGGCTTCAACGTGCGTGCCGACGCCTCCGCGCGTCGCATCATCGAGTCCAACGGCGTGGACCTGCGTTACTTCTCGATCATCTATGACGTGATCGATCAGGTGAAGCAGGTGGCTTCCGGTCTGCTCGGCGTGGAAATCCGCGAAGAGATCATCGGTATCGCCCAGGTCCGCGATGTGTTCCGCAGCTCGAAGTTCGGTGCGGTCGCAGGCTGCATGATCATCGAAGGTACGGTGAAGCGCAGCAAGCCGATCCGCGTCCTGCGCGACAGCGTCGTGGTCTTCGAAGGCGAGCTGGAATCGCTGCGTCGCTTCAAGGAGAACGTCGAGGAAGTCCGCAACGGTACCGAATGCGGTATCGGCGTGAAGGCTTACAACGACGTCAAGCCGGGTGACCAGATCGAGTGCTTCGAGCGTATCGAAGTGCCGCGCACCCTGTAATGTTCCAGGCCGGGCCGCATCACGCGGTCCGGCTTTTTCGCTTACGCATCACCCTTCAAGACGAGTCCGCCTACCGTGCCAAAGACCTTCCATCGAACCGACCGTGTTTCCGCCCAGATCCGCCGCGAACTGGGGACGCTCGTGCACAACGCCGTGCGTGTACACGGCCTGCCTTCGGTGAGCGTCTCCGACGTGGAAATCACCCGTGACATGGCGCATGCCAAGATTTTCGTCACGGCACTGATGCCCGAGCGTTCGGTGGAAGCGATGAAGGGCCTGAAGGAACTGGCCTGGGAATTGCGCATGGAGCTGGCGCGTGCGATGAAGCTGCGCCACGTGCCCGAGCTGCACTTCCACTACGATGATTCGGTGGACCGCGGCGAGCGCATCGACAACATCCTGCGCGACCTGCCCGATACGCTGGCGGCAGAGAAGAGCCGGCAGGGTGATGAAGGCGATGAAGGTGTCGAAGACGACACCGACGAAGGCGAAAAGAAAGTCTGATGGACCAACAGCCCGAAAGGGCTGTTGTCTTATGGGGCGGGGCCTGTCGCAGCGCGACCGCTCCGCCGGAGGCCGGATTGACCGGCAGCGCCACACGGCGCCGTTTTGAATTGAATGCATGGCACCTCGAATTTCGTTCCGCCGCCTGGATGGCATCCTGCTGCTCGACAAGCCCACCGGCATGAGCTCCAACGCCGCCCTGCAGGTGGCGCGGCGCCTGTACCGGGCAGAGAAGGGCGGCCACACCGGCAGCCTGGACCCGCTGGCCACCGGCCTGCTGCCGCTGTGCTTCGGCGAAGCCACCAAGATCGCCGGCCTGCTGCTTGGATCGGCCAAGGCCTACGACGCCGAGGTGGTGCTGGGCCAGACCACCGATACCGATGACGCCGATGGCACCGTGCTGCGTGAGCGGCCCGTTCCTTCCATCAGCGCAGCGGCGCTGGAGGCGGCGCTGGCCCCGCTGCGCGGTCGCATCCGCCAGCGCGCCCCGATCTATTCCGCGCTCAAGCAGGGCGGTGAGCCGCTGTATATGAAGGCCCGTCGCGGCGAGGCGATCGAGGCACCCGAGCGCGATGTCGAGGTGCACGCCCTGGAGGTGCTGGACCAGCAGCCGACGCATCTCTCCCTGCGGGTGACCTGCGGTTCAGGCACCTACATCCGCAGCCTGGCCCGGGATCTCGGCGAGACCCTGGGCTGCGGTGCGCATAT
The DNA here is from genome assembly GCF_039673155.1 of Stenotrophomonas sp. TWI1149. Taxonomy (NCBI): domain Bacteria; kingdom Pseudomonadati; phylum Pseudomonadota; class Gammaproteobacteria; order Lysobacterales; family Lysobacteraceae; genus Stenotrophomonas; species Stenotrophomonas sp. TWI1149. The sequence goes on along the minus strand of NZ_JBDJLB010000006.1, from coordinate 38,513 downwards.
CGCCGGCCTGCGCCGGCTGTGGGTGGACCCCTTCCGGGAGGCCCCGATGGTCACCCTGGAGACCCTGTGGGCCCTGGCCGAGCAGGGCGATGAGGCCGGCATGGAGGCCCTGCTGCTGCCTCTGGACGCGGGTCTGGCCCATTACCCCCGGGTCACGCTGGACGACGCGCAGACCCCCCGCTTCCGCGTGGGCCAGCGCATCCGCGACGCCGGCTGGCCGCAGGGTGGGGTGGTCGTCTTCGGCCCGGGCGAGGCGATCCAGGGCCTGGGCCAGGTCGACGAGACCGGTCTGCTGGCGCCGCAGCGCTTGTTCAACCTCTGACCGACCCGGCCCGGGACCCGGTCCTTGTTCCGGAGGGCCACGGACGTTACAATTCCGCGGCCTTTTCAGGCTTCCCGCGTTCTGCGGGTTCATCCTTTCGTTCACGGCGAGTCGCGCGGTACGTCAATGGGACGTTTCTGCGGGCCACGCATCCAAGAGAAAAAAGATATGTCGATCGACACCCAGAAGGTCATTGAAGACAACAAGCGCAGCGCGGCTGACACCGGCTCCCCGGAAGTCCAGGTCGCTCTGCTGACCGCCCGCATCGAACTGCTGACCGGCCACTTCAAGACCCACAAGAAGGATCACCACAGCCGTCGTGGTCTGCTGCAGATGGTCAACCGTCGCCGCAGCCTGCTCGACTACCTGAAGAAGAAAGACGCTCCGCGTTACAAGGCCCTGATCGAAAAGCTCGGCCTGCGTCGCTAAGCACGAACCCCCACCGCGGCGCAGGAATGCGCCGCGGTTTTGTTTTGGCAGTACCGCATCAAACGTATGGGCCGGACAACCGGTCACCCGTCGGCGGCAAGGGTCGCCCGCGGTCCATTGAAGAAAGCATCATCCAAGGAAACCCCCGTGGCAAAAATCACCAAAACCTTCCAGTACGGCAAGCACACCGTCACGCTTGAAACCGGCGAAATCGCCCGTCAGGCCGGCGGTGCCGTCATCGTCAAGTTCGACGACACCGTGCTGCTGGTCTCCGCCGTTGCCGCCAAGAGCGCGCGTGAGGGCCAGGACTTCTTCCCCCTGACCTGCGACTATCAGGAGAAGTTCTACGCAGGTGGCCGTATCCCGGGCGGTTTCTTCAAGCGCGAAGGCCGCGCGACCGAAAAAGAGACGCTGATTTCGCGCCTGATCGATCGCCCGATCCGTCCGCTGTTCCCGGAAGACTACAAGAACGAAGTCCAGATCATCGCTACCGTGATGTCGCTGAACCCGGACATCGATGGTGACATCGCTGCCCTGATCGGTGCCTCGGCTGCGCTGTCGCTGGCCGGTACCCCGTTCAAGGGTCCGATCGCCGCCGCCAAGGTCGGTTACAAGAACGGTGAGTACATCCTCAACCCGACCGTGACCGAGCTGAAGGATTCGGAGCTGGAACTGGTTGTCGCCGGTACCGCCAACGCCGTGCTGATGGTGGAATCCGAAGCCGCGCTGCTGTCCGAAGACGTGATGCTGGGCGCCGTGACCTTCGGTCACCGCGAAATGCAGAAGGTCATCAACGCGATCAACGAGCTGACCGTGGAAGCCGGCACCAAGCCGTCGACCTGGGAAGCCCCGGCCAAGAACGACGTGCTGATCAGCGCCCTGCAGGAAGCCATCGGCCCGCGCCTGGGCGAAGCCTTCCAGGTGCGCGACAAGCTGCAGCGCCGTGACGCCATCTCGGCGATCAAGAAGGACGTGGTCGAGTCGCTGGCGGGCCGTGTGGCCGCCGAAGGCTGGAACCCGGCCGAGCTGTCGAAGGAATTCGGCGAGCTGGAATACAGCACCATGCGCAACTCGGTGCTGGACACCAAGGTCCGCATCGACGGCCGTGCGCTGGACACCGTCCGCCCGATCTCCGTGAAGACCGGCATCCTGCCGCGTACCCACGGCTCCTCGCTGTTCACCCGCGGTGAGACGCAGGCGATCGTGACCATCACCCTGGGCACCGCCCGTGATGGCCAGGTCATCGATGCCGTCGCCGGTGAGTACAAGGAAAACTTCCTCTTCCATTACAACTTCCCCCCCTACTCGGTGGGTGAGACCGGCCGCATGATGGGCCCGAAGCGTCGCGAAATCGGCCACGGCCGCCTCGCCAAGCGCGGCGTGCTGGCAGTGATGCCGTCGCTGGAAGCCTTCCCGTACACCATCCGCGTGGTCTCGGAAATCACCGAATCCAACGGCTCCTCGTCGATGGCCTCGGTCTGCGGTTCCTCGCTGGCCCTGATGGACGCCGGCGTGCCGGTCAAGTCGCCGGTGGCCGGTATCGCCATGGGTCTGGTCAAGGAAGGCGAGCGCTTCGTCGTCCTGTCCGACATCCTGGGCGACGAAGATCACCTGGGCGACATGGACTTCAAGGTGGCCGGTACTGCCGAGGGCATCTCCGCCCTGCAGATGGACATCAAGATCGAAGGCATCACCGAAGAGATCATGAAGCAGGCACTGCAGCAGGCCAAGGCTGGCCGTCTGCACATCCTGGGTGAAATGGCCCACGGCCTGACCGCCCCGCGCGAAGAGCTGTCGGACTACGCGCCGCGCCTGCTGACCATCAAGATCCACCCGGACAAGATCCGCGAAGTGATCGGCAAGGGTGGTTCCACCATCCAGGCCATCACCAAGGAAACCGGCACCCAGATCGACATCCAGGATGACGGCACCATCGTCATCGCGTCGGTCAACGCCATCGCTGCGCAGGCTGCCAAGGCCCGCATCGAGCAGATCACCTCGGACGTCGAGCCGGGCCGTATCTACGAAGGCAAGGTCGCCAAGATCATGGACTTCGGTGCGTTCGTCACGATCCTGCCGGGCAAGGACGGCCTGGTCCACGTGTCGCAGATCTCCAGCGACCGCGTCGAGAAGGTCGGCGATGTGCTGAAGGAAGGCGATGTGGTCAAGGTCAAGGTCCTGGAAGTCGACAAGCAGGGCCGTATCCGCCTGTCGATGAAGGCCGTCGAAGAAGGCGAGGGCGTCACCGCCGAGTAATCGGCCCAGGCCGATCTCGCGGTAGGTGAGGACCGTTGGTCCTCACGCTTTCGCAGACACGAAAAAAGCGGGCTTCGGCCCGCTTTTTTTGTGCCCGATGCGACCCGCATGACACGAACAGTCACGTTGCAGCACGTTGCATGACGTCACGGGGCGGCCCGGAAGACCGCATGGACTGTCCGCTGGACGGATTCGCAGGACATCGTCACCGATGGCACGCACAGCGTGCGCCGCACTGCTAACGTGGCCTCGCCTTCGACCGGGGAGATCCCATGTTCCGTCCTGCCGTCGCTGTTCTCGCCGTCCTGATCGCCAGCGTGTTGCCACAGGCGGCCTCCGCCACCGAGCCGTTGCCCACGGTCATCGGCGCGTATTACCCCGGCGGCTCCGCCGACCGCTATCCGGTGGAAGACATTCCGGCCGACACGCTGACCCATCTGTTCTACGCGTTCGCCACCATCGACCAAGGTCAGTGCGTCGTCGCGCCACAGGCCGACGCGCACTTCAAGGCACTGGCCACGCTCAAGCGCGCGCATACGACGCTGCAAACGCTGATCTCGATCGGTGGCTGGAACGCCGGCGGCTTCTCCGATGCGGCGCTGACCGCGGAAAGCCGACAGCGCTTCGTGTCCTCCTGCGTGGCGCTGTTCTTCGAGCGTCATCGCGGCAGTTTCGACGGCGTGGACATCGATTGGGAATTCCCCGTGTATGGCGGACCGACCGAGATCACCGACCGCCCGGAAGACCGGCGCAACATGACCCTGCTGGTGCAGGAGTTCCGACGCCAGCTTGATGCGCTGGACAAGGCCGACGGCCAGCATCGGCTGGTCACCGCCGCATTGCCTGCCGGTCGGGTGCAGACCGATGGTCCGTACGATCCGGCACGCAGTTATGAGCTCAAGGCGCTGGGCCACGCGCTCGATTTCATCAACCTGATGAGCTACGACATGGGCACTGGCTTCTCGGCGGTGTCCACCTTCAACGCGCCGCTGCACGCGGTGCCGGAGGATCCGCTGGCGCCGGAACTCAAACGCTGGAACAGCGTGGCCGGGGCGGTGGCGTACTACGAGCAGCAGGGAGTGCCGAAAGAGAAGCTGGTGCTCGGCGTGCCGTTCTACGGTCGTGGCTTCACGCTGGAGGGCGATGCCAACCACGGCCTCTACCAGCGCTACAGCGCGCCGCATCCGGCCGGTAACTGGCGGCAGATCCAGGCCGGCATGCTCGGCCAGCCCGGCTGGGAGCGGCACTGGCACCCGGCCGCGCAGAGCCCGTGGCTGTACAACGCCACCGAAAAGGTCTTCATCAGCTTCGAGGATCCCACCTCGATCGGCCTGCGCGCGAGCTTCGCCAGGGACAACGGCCTGCGCGGCGTCTTCATGTGGGAGCTGACCGGCGACGATGCGCAGGGCAGCCTGCTCAAGGCCATGGTGGCGCCGTTCCAGGGCCCTGCGAAGTAACCCCACGGGAAGAGGGCGCCGCGACCCAGGCGCGTGCCCTATGCTTGCCCGCATGGAGAGCGTCCGGCTGCTGGATCTGCACATCGACCGCAACGCACAGCAAGTGCGGCGCGGGGATGAGCTGTTGCCGGTCAACGGGCTGAGTTGGCGGCTGTTGGAGTGTCTGCTGGCCCATGGCAACGCCGTCGTCGATTTCGACACGCTGGCCGATCAGGTGTGGGCACCGGCGGTAGTCGGCGAGGATGCGATCAGCCAGCGCGTGAAGCTGCTTCGTCAGGCGCTGGGCGATGACAGCCGACGGCCACGGTATGTGCGCTCGGTGCGCGGCCGTGGCTACCAGCTGTGTGCGCCGCCGCAGCCGGTGATGCACGACACCGTGGCCACCGTCAGCGCGGAGGGCGCCCTCGCGTCACGCCGGCAGCGAGGTGCACGCTGGATCTGGTGGGGGGCGGGTGTGACCGTCGTCGCGGTGGCTGCCGCGTTGATCGCGGTCCGTCCCGGTACCGCGCCGGTGTCGCCTGCCGATCCGGTCCTGCAGCGCGCTGCGTATTACGCGGGCATCGGGCAGGCCAGCAACAACGAGCGTGCGATCGGGCTGTACCGCCAGGCGCTGCAGATGGATCCGGAATCGTTGATGGCCAAACGTGGGCTCGCCCGTGCACTGGCGGCCGACGCCTGTCTGTTCAACGGCGCACGCGAACGCGCGCAGGAAGCCCTGGTGTTGGGCGACGAACTGGTGCGCAAGGTGCCGGACGATGCGGCCAGCTGGGCCGCGCGCGGTTATGCCCACGATTGCCTCGGCGCGATGTCGCAGGCCATGGCGGACTACCGGCAGGCCCTGCAGCACGACCCGGGTGACGAGCGGACGCGCGCGTCGCTGGCCTATCTGCAGCAGGAAAAGGGCGACCTCGCGCAGGCCCTGCAGGACAACCTGTCGCTGCGCGCGCCCGAGCGTGTCCGCTTCCGCGACGTGCAGGTCGCGCGCGAACTGGAACTGCTGGGTTTCACCGATGCCGCCGCGCGCCGGCACGCACGCAACTTCCAGCTCTATCCGGACAATGTGTTCGCCAACATCGCCTGGCCGCACAGCCTGTTGTCGATGGGCGAGCCGGGCAAGGCACGGCAGGCACTCGATCAGGCACTCGCTCGCGGGACACCGCACCCGCAGTTGCTGCGCCTGCAGGGCGAGATGCTGTTGTTGAGCGGGAATCGCAAGGGCGCCGCTGAAGCCTTCGAGCAGAGCCGTGCCCTGCGCCCGCAGCAGTCGATGGGCCAGACCTTGGCCGGCCTGTACGGCGATGCCGCAGCCACACCCGCGTGGATCGCCGGGCACCTGCAGGTGCTGGAGGGCCAGGCCGACGATGGCTGGTCCGACACCGCGCTGGAGCGCGCGATGTTGCTGCAGGCCCAGGGCGACGACGCCGCAGCGCTGGCCGCCCTGCATCACGCGGTGAACGCCGGCTTCCGCGATGCGGGGTGGTTGCGCGCCACCCCCTTGTTTGCGCCGCTGCACGGTGCGGCCGGCTGGCAGGGACTGCTCGACACGATCGAGACGGACGTAGCTGCCCAGCGTGCCCAGGTGTTGGCCGCCCCGTGGCGGCCAACAGACCTCGAGGGCCTCAGCGCAGCGCGGGCAGCAGGAACTCGGTGAGGATGCGGCGCGACTGCGGGTGGGCGAAGCTGCGGTTGTAGGCCTGGCTGGTGATCACCGCCACCAGCTTCTTTTCCGGCATCACGAACACGTAGTTGCCGCCGTTGCCGGACATCGTCCAGACCGTGCGTTCGTGCCCCTCCACGGGAAGCTTCAGCCCCCACCACTGGTAGCCGTAATCGCTGCCGTCACCGGTGGTCGCCTGGGCGCTGAGCATCGCCCGGACATAGCGGGCCGGGATCAGCTGCCGGCCCTGCCAGCGCCCCTCGGCCAGCACCAGCTCGCCCAACCGCGCCAGGTCACGGCTGCGGTAGCGCGTTCCGCCGCCGCCCATGCCGATGCCTTCCGGGGAGCGGTTCCACCTGCTCGCGGTGATGCCCAGCGGGCGCTCCAGCACCTGCGCGGCGTAGTCGGCCAAGGGCCGCTTCGTGGCCTGTTCCAGCACCGCGCCGAGCACGAAGGAGTTGGCCGTGCAGTAGGCGTGTGACCGGCCATGCGGGCTGTCCTCCGGGCGCGTCATCCACGGTGCGAAGCCTTTGACCGGCAGCGACAACGCGAAGTCCAGCCAGTGCTCGGTCACGTACATGCGCTCTTCGTTGCCGGCCGAGAACGCATTCTCGTCATCGCACTCCCACAGCGTGCTCATGGTGAGCAGGTCTTCCACCGTCATCGAGCGCAGCCGTGCATCCACCGGATGGCGGGCGGTGAACGCGGGGAAGTAGTCGTACACACGGGCCTGCACGCCGGGCAGGGACCCGTCGCCGATGGCCGCGCCGACCAGCATCGCGGTCACGCTCTTGCTGGCCGAGCGCACGTCATTGAGCGTGTCCGCCGTGCCACCGTTGAAGTAGCCCTCGTAGGCCACCTGGCCGTCCACCAGCAGCAGGACGCTGGTGACCTGTTTGATGTCCTGGGTGGCGATCGCCGACTCCAGCGCGGTGATCCGGGCGCCATCCAGCGCTGCGGGTGCCGCGGGAGAGGTCAATGGCAGGGCGGCCGCCAGGGCAAAGAGCAGGGCGGCAAGTCGGTGTCGGTAGTGGTGCATGGGCAGGGCTCCTCGAGATGAGGGCCGACTACGCCATGACGCGGTCTGAAGTGCTGGAAACGCGGCTGAAGAATTCTGAAAGCCCGCCGCAGCAGGCGTCCAGGGTGATCAGCGCGGTGCGCTCCACACGCTGTTCGGGTCGCCATGCCGCGCGCGGCGCAGGCTCGCACGGGCCAGCGTGGCAAATCCGAAGGCCAGTGCCAGCGCCACCGCGTCCACCCAGAACAAGGGCCAGTAGCCACGTGCAGCGCTCGCCCACGGCCAGTAGCCGGTGAGTGCGCCGTGTACCACCGCCACCAGCGTGGTGCTGATGGCGGCCGCCCAGAGCAGCTCACGGGCGGCCTGGTCGGGGCGACGCACTGCCGCCCACAGCGCACACGCGGCCCAGGTGGCGAAACAGATCCAGCGGATGCCGTGATCGACTGCCTGTGGCGCGACCTGCTCCAGGATCTGCGCGCCCACGAAGCTCGCCGAAACCGCGACGCACAGCCCGATGCACACCCCCACCGTGGCCCGGGCCATGTTGATCTGCGCGCGCCCCTGTTCCACCTGGCGCCGCTTGCGCCGCGATTCGATCCACAGCAGGTTGCCGGAATAGAACAGGAAGGCGCCGCCCAGGCCGAGCAGGAAGTACAGCCAGACCACCACGCCATTGCCGAACTCGCCGAAATGCAGCGCGTAGGCCGCACTCAGGGTGGCGTGGTTGGCATCGCGCTGGCCGGGCAGCTGGCTGCTCAGCAGCCGTCCGCTGGCCGCATCCAGGCCGACCGCGCCGAGCGGTCCCAGGGTGCCGCCGGATTCACCGGTGATCTCGATCGTGGCATTGGCATCGCCGGCATGGGCAAGCTTCAGGAAGGCCGGTTCGAAATCGGCCACGCCCTGCGCGCGCGCCACCTCGATGGCACGGGCGTGCAGCATGCGCAGGTTGGTTCCATTGCCGGACTGGCCGCTGGGCTCGCGTACCGGCGCGGTGTCCATCGCGGCCGGCACCGCCTGCAGCAGCTTGCCGTCGAAGATCAGCGGATTCAGCGCCGCCATCTGCAGGAAGATCAGACAGAGCAGCGCGCCGGTGACCGCGAACATCAGGTGGAAGGGCAGGCTGAGCACGCCGATCACGTTGTGCGCGTCCTGCCACATCTGCTTGAGGTTGCGACCCGGGCGCAGCGCGAACAGATCACCGAACAGCTTGGGCAGGTGGATGACCAGGCCGCTGAGCAGGGCCACGCCATACAGCAGGCTGATGATGCCCATCAGGTAGGTGCCCGCGACCGGCAGGCCGAGGCTGTAGTGCAGTTCGTTGACCAGCTCGGCCAGCCCGGTCTGCGGCGGCGTGATGCTGCCGTCGTAATGGTCCAGCCAGGCATACAGCCAGGTGCCCTTGGCATCCTGCCAATACGCGATCGGCTGCGGATGGTCGCCGCCGGGGAAGGTCATGCCCACATGGGCGCGTGCGGCCGGGTGGCGTTCGAGTACGCCGTCGAGCAGGCGCTGCGCGTCGTCCAGGCTGGCGGCGGGCGTATCCACCGCATGCGGGGTCTGCCACAGCGGCAGATCGTGGTGGAACAGGGTCAGCGCACCGGCGTAGAACGCCACGAACAGCGCGAAACCGGCGACCAGGCCAACCCACGTATGCAGCGTGGTGAAGGTGCGCAGGGTGTGGGAACTGAACTTCATCGCATCGCTCTCATTGCACCGCGCCGGTCAGGCGCAGCAGCCACAACAGGCCGAATCCGGCCACGGCGGTCGCGCTCATCACCGCCCACGCGCGCGCGCCGGTGCGGAAGCTGAAGGCCCAGATCGCGGCCAGCATCCACAAGGGAATGAAGGCGATCAGGCTGGGCACCAGCGCGTTCTGCCACGGCCCCGGCGGCAGCCAGGCGACCAGGCCGGTGGCCGCGGCCGCGACGAAGAACCCCGCCAGGAGGCCGGCACCCGCGCGGGCCCACATCAGCGCATCACCTGTGCCGGGCGGTGCCACGCGGCCAGCAGCGGGAGCAGGATCGCCACCAGCATCCAGCTGCACAGCATCACCACCACACCGGTGGCGATGCCCAGGTTGGCGATCCACAGCCACAGCGCCGCCACGGCAGCCACCAGGCTGATCTGCCGGCCAAGGCGGCCGGCACGGCGCAGACGCGGCCAGCGACAGTGCGGTGAGGCGGCATACAGCGCCAGGGCGGAAAAGGCGGAGCCGGCCAGCGCCAGGCTGCAGAAGCCGAGCGAGGTCAGCGCAACAGTGATCATCGGGAATCCAATCGGCAAACCTGTCCTGGGCAGGACAGTAATGCGCGCATGGTAATCATTGCGGTTTGTGGGCGCCACACGGACGCATTCAGGCGGTCCTGTCCGTTGGCCGCCGCCGGGGCGGCGCATTCATCGGCGGATTGGTTTAAGATCAGGGCAACTCTATCGAGGCAACAAAGGTGGCCCGCGCCCTGCGCCGGTCTAGCGTGTGACATGAGCACTACCACCGCCCACCGCTGAACGCCCCCGACGGCCCCTGACGCAGGCGCCTTCGTGGCGCTTTTTTGTTGCCGCCTCGCCCCCGGATTCTCCAGGCCCCCTTGCGGGCCACCAGACCAAAGCACTCTCATGATCGCGATCACGCTCCCCGACGGCAGCCGCCGTGAATTCGAACATCCCGTCAGTGTCATGGACGTCGCCCAGTCCATCGGCGCCGGCCTGGCCAAGGCCACCATCGCCGGTTCGGTGGATGGCGTGCTGGTCGATGCCAGTGACGTCATCGACCACGATGCCAGCCTGCGCATCATCACCGCCAAGGACGAGGAGGGCGTTGAGATCATCCGCCACTCCGCCGCCCACCTGGTCGGCCACGCGGTCAAGCAGCTGTACCCGGACGTCAAGATGGTGATCGGCCCGGTCATCGCCGAAGGCTTCTACTACGACATCTACTCCGAGCGTCCGTTCACGCCGGAGGACATGGCCGCCGTCGAAAAGCGCATGGCCGAGCTGATCGCGCAGGACTACGACGTCATCAAGAAGGTCACCCCGCGTGCGGAGGTCATCGAGATCTTCAAGGCGCGTGGCGAAGACTACAAGCTGCGCCTGATCGAAGACATGTCGCCGGAGATCCAGGCGATGGGCATGTACTACCACCAGGAATACGTGGACATGTGCCGCGGCCCGCACGTGCCCAACACGCGCTTCCTGAAGGCCTTCAAGCTGACCCGCATTTCCGGTGCCTACTGGCGCGGTGATGCCAAGAACGAGCAGCTGCAGCGCATCTACGGCACCGCCTGGGCCGACAAGAAGCAGCTCGAGGCCTACATCAAGCGCATCGAAGAAGCCGAAATGCGCGATCACCGCCGCATCGGCAAGCAGCAGGAGCTGTTCCACCTGCAGGAAGAGGCGCCGGGTCTGGTGTTCTGGCACCCCAAGGGCTGGGCGCTGTGGCAGGTGGTCGAGCAGCACATGCGCCGTGTGTACCGCGACAGCGGCTACGGCGAAGTGCGCTGCCCGCAGATCCTGGATGTGTCGCTGTGGCAGAAGTCCGGCCACTGGGACAACTACCAGGAGAACATGTTCTTCACCGAATCGGAAAAGCGCACCTACGCGGTCAAGCCGATGAACTGCCCGGGCCACATCCAGGTGTTCAACCAGGGCCTGCACAGCTACCGCGACCTGCCGATCCGCTACGGCGAGTTCGGCTCGTGCCACCGCAACGAGCCGTCCGGCGCGCTGCACGGCATCCTGCGCGTGCGTGGTTTCACCCAGGACGACGGCCACGTGTTCTGCACCGAGTCGCAGATCGAAGCCGAAGTGACGGCCTTCCACCAGCAGGCGCTGGCGGTCTACACGACCTTCGGTTTCGACGAGATCCAGATCAAGATCGCGCTGCGCCCGGAAAAGCGCCTCGGCGATGACGCCACCTGGGACAAGGCCGAAGCCGCGCTGCGTTCGGCGCTGGGCAACTGTGGGGTCGAGTGGCAGGAGCTGCCGGGCGAGGGCGCCTTCTACGGCCCGAAGATCGAGTACCACCTCAAGGACGCCATCGGCCGTACCTGGCAGCTGGGCACGATGCAGGTCGATTTCATGATGCCCGGCCGCCTCGGCGCCGAGTACGTGGACGAAAACAGCCAGAAGAAGCACCCGGTCATGCTGCACCGGGCGATCGTGGGCTCGATGGAGCGCTTCATCGGCATCCTGATCGAGCACCACGCCGGGTCCTTCCCGTCCTGGCTGGCCCCGACCCAGGTGGTAGTGGCCAATATCACCGACGCCCAGGCTGAATACGTCAGCGAAGTGCGGAAAACCCTTGCAGATCAAGGCTTCCGCGTGAACGCCGATTTGCGCAACGAGAAGATCGGATATAAGATTCGCGAGCATACGCTGCAGCGGGTCCCGTACCTGCTGGTGGTTGGCGACCGTGAGAAGGAAAATGGCGCCGTGGCCGTGCGTACGCGCTCTGGCGAAGATCTGGGCAGCATGTCCGTCCAGGCCTTCATCGAGCGGTTGCAGGCAGAACAGTCCGTGTAAGAAAGTCCCGGCCCTGCGGATGCTCCGCGATGGGCCGGTTTGATTCCTCTGGGAGATTGCAATATCAGTACCCCTGACAACAAACAGAACCGCAAGAATCAGGAAATCCGGGTGCCGCGCGTCCGCGTGATCGGCAGCGACGGAGAAATGATTGGTGTGTTGACGCGTGACGAAGCGCTGTCGATGGCCGAAGACGAAGGTCTGGACCTGGTCGAGATTCAGCCGCAGGCTGATCCGCCGGTGTGCAAGATCATGGACTTCGGCAAGTTCAAGTTCGAAGCGCAGAAGAAGGCCAACGAGGCCAAGAAGAAGACCAAGCAGGTCGAGATCAAGGAAGTGAAGTTCCGCCCGGTCACCGATGAAGGTGATTACCAGATCAAGCTGCGCAAGATGCGCGGGTTCCTGGAAGAGGGCGACAAGATCAAGGTCAACATCCGCTTCCGTGGCCGTGAAATGAGCCATCAGGAACTGGGTCGCGAGATGGCCAGCCGGATCGAAGGTGATCTGGGCGAGGACATCGTGATCGAGTCCCGTCCGCGCCTTGAAGGCCGGCAGATGGTGATGATGATCGCGCCGAAGAAGAAGTAACAGGCCGGCCCCAGCCCGAACGGGTGGGGCGTAGAGCCGGGCCATGCCCGGCTGCCGGCGCCGCCGGAGTCGATTGCTTCAGATTCGCGTCAGAAGGCAAGGGCGTCTTTTCAGGCGCCTGTTGCCGTTTGCCGTGGCCGCAACCTCCTGTGGCCCGCCCGGCGGGCGTTCCACGCCCTGTCGGCACCGGTAAACACCCGCCCAATCAAGCGTTTGCAACTGCCTGGATTCACGGGCATAATGGGCGGCCCCGTTTTGCGGGGGTGCTGTTTTGAACGGTTTCCCGCCCCACAAAGGCACGCTGTTTCAACGGCAAACAGGACCGGCCTGGTTCCCATAGGGGATCCCGGGCTTACAAGCAGGCAAGGGCACGGACGGAAAGTGTGGCAATGCCACCGCCCTGGTCAGTGACAAAACATCATCAAGGACATAGCAATGCCCAAGATCAAGACCAACCGGGCGGCGGCCAAGCGCTTCCGCAAGACCGCGTCCGGCAAGTTCAAGGCTGGCCACGCCAACCGTAGCCACATCCTCACGAAGAAGTCGACCAAGCGGAAGCGCAATCTGCGTCAGACGAACCATGTTCGTGCAGAAGACGCAGGCCGTTTGAACCGTATGCTTCCCTACCTCTGAGGACTGACCCATGGCACGAGTAAAGCGTGGCGTACAGGCGCGTCGCCGCCACAAGAAAATTCTGACCCTGGCGAAGGGTTACTACAACGCTCGCCGCAAGGTCTTCCGCGTTGCCAAGCAGGCCGTGATCAAGGCACAGCAGTACGCCTACATCGGTCGTAAGCAGAAGAAGCGCAACTTCCGTTCGCTGTGGATCACCCGCATCAACGCGGCTGCCCGCATCAACGGCCTGAGCTACAGCCGTTTCATGAACGGCCTGCTCAAGTCCGGCATCACCCTGGACCGTAAGGTTCTGGCTGACATCGCCGTGCACGACGCAGCTGGTTTTGCTGCACTGGCCGAAAAGGCCAAGGGCGCACTGGCGGCATAAGTCCATTCCCCTGCCGTTGCCGTTCACGCGCAACGGCTGTGGGTAAGGCAAATGCATGGGGAAGGGCGCAAGTCCTTCCCCATTCTTTTTTGTGTTGGCGGTGGCCCTCCCGGTGCCATCGATCGACAGCGGTGGCGACGGGGGTCGGCCCGACGCGCATCGCGATGGCATACCGACGCGAGGCTCCGGCTATCCATGAGTGACATCCAATCCCTGACCACGCAGGCACTGGCCGACGTGGCCGCTGCCCAGAGCCCCGATGCGCTGGAAGCCCTGCGCGTGGCCCTGCTGGGCAAGAACGGCAGCATCACCGCACAGCTCAAGCAGCTCGGTGGCCTGCCGGCCGACGAGCGCAAAGCCGCCGGCGAAGCCATCAACCGTGCCCGTGACGCGCTGACCAGCGCGCTGGGTGATCGCAAGACCGTGCTGGAAGACGCTGCGCTGGACGCGCGCCTGGCCGCTGAAGCGATCGACATCACCCTGCCGGGCCGTCGCGATGAGCGCGGTGGCCTGCACCCGGTGACCCGTACCCTGGAGCGCATCACCGAGATCTTCGGCCGCCTCGGTTACGAGCTCTCCGAAGGTCCGGAAATCGAAGACGACTGGCACAACTTCGAAGCGCTGAACTTCCCGCCGCACCATCCGGCGCGCGCGATGCACGACACCTTCTATTTCGGCGACGGCCGCCTGCTGCGCACGCATACCTCCGGTGTGCAGGTGCGCTACATGGGCGAGCATGCGCCGCCGCTGCGCATGATCGCGGCTGGCAAGGTGTACCGCAGCGACAGCGACCAGACCCATTCGCCGATGTTCCACCAGGTCGAAGGCCTGCTGGTCGATGAGCACTCCACGTTCGCCGATCTGAAGGGCACGCTGTCCGAGTTCGTACGCGCGTTCTTCGAACAGGATTTCGAAATGCGCTTCCGCCCCAGCTACTTCCCGTTCGTGGAACCCGGTGCGGAAGTGGACATCGCCTGGCAGCAGCCCGACGGCAGCACCCGCTGGCTGGAAGTGCTCGGCTGCGGCATGGTCCATCCGAACGTGCTGCGCAGCGTCGGCGTCGATCCGGAGCGCTATACCGGCTTCGCCTTCGGTATGGGCGTGGAGCGCTTTGCGATGCTGCGTTACGGCGTCAACGACCTGCGCGCGTTCTTCGAAAACGACGTGCGGTTCCTGAAGCAGTTCGCGTAAGCGCGTCAGCGTAGCGCCGGGCCATGCCCGGCTGGACAGGATTCAAGACCATCACGGCCCAGGCGCCTGCGCCGGGCCCACCAGGGTGACACCATGAAATTCTCTGAAAACTGGCTGCGCAGCCACGTCCCGACCACCGTTTCGCGCGATGAACTCAGCGCGGTGCTGACCGCGATCGGTCTGGAAGTGGAAGAGATCGATGCGCTGGGCGATGGCCTGCAGCATGTCGTCGTAGCCAAGATCATTTCCGCCGAGCGCCATCCCGAAGCCGACCGCCTGCAGATCTGCCAGGTCGATGCGGGGCAGGGCGAGCACCTGCAGATCGTGTGTGGCGCGCCGAACGCGCGGCCGGGCCTGGTCGCCCCGCTGGCGATGGTCGGTGCGCAGATCGGCGACCTGAAGATCAAGCCGGCCAAGCTGCGTGGCGTGGAATCCAACGGCATGCTGTGCTCGGCCAAGGAACTGGGCCTGGACACCGATGCCTCCGGCCTGTTCGAACTGCCGGACGATGCACCGGTCGGCCAGACCCTGGTCGAGTACCTCGGCCTGCCCGACGCCAGCATCGAGATCAAGCTGACCCCGAACCGCGCCGACTGCTTCAGCATCCGCGGCATCGCCTTCGACGTGGCCGCCGCGTGCGCCAGTGAAGTGGTGCCGTTCGACGCCGCCCCGGTGGCTGCCGTGGGCACGCGTGAGTTGGCGATCCGCCTGGATGCCGGTGCCGAAGCGCCGCGTTATGTCGGTCGCGTGATCGAGGGCGTCAACGCCCGCGCGGCGACCCCGCTGTGGATGGCCGAGCGCCTGCGCCGCAGCGGCGTGCGCCCGGTCTCGCTGCTGGTGGATGTCACCCAGTACGTGATGCTCGAGCTGGGCCAGCCGATGCATGCCTTCGATCTGGGCACCCTGCAGGGCAGCATCGGCGTGCGCCGTTCGCGCGCCGGTGAAACCCTGAAACTGCTCGACGGCCGCGACGCCGCGCTGGACGACAGCTTCCTGCTCGTCACCGATGCCGACCGCCCGATCGCACTGGCCGGCCTGATGGGCGGCTTCGATACGCGCGTCACCGACGACACCACGAACGTATTCCTGGAAGCCGCGCATTTCGCGCCCGCCGCGATCATGGGCCGGGGCCGCAAGCTCGGCCTGCACACCGATGCCGGCCACCGCTTCGAGCGTGGCGTCGACCCGGTGCTGCCGCGCACGGCGATCGAGTACGCCACCCGCCTGATCCTGGACCTGGCCGGCGGCACCCCGGCGCCGGTCTCCGAGGCGGTGCGTGAGGCCCATCTGCCGGCGACCGCCACCATCGCCCTGCGCCGCGCCCGTATCGCGCGCGTGCTGGGCATCCAGATCGCCGATGCCGATGTGGAGCGCATCCTGCGTGCGCTGGGCATGGACGTGGCCGCGTTCGCCGATGGCTGGCAGGTCACCGCGCCGAGCCGCCGCTTCGATATCGCCATCGAAGAAGACCTGATCGAAGAACTGGCCCGCATCCACGGCTACGAGCAGATTCCGACCACGCTGCCGGGCGGTGCCTCGCGCGTGGCGATGCCGACCGAGACCCGCCTGGACGACCTCAGCGTGCGCCGCCAGCTGGTCGCCCGTGACCTGCAGGAAACCATCAACTACGCCTTCGTCGATGCCGCGCTGCTCGCGCAGTGGCAGCTGGACGAGGGTCTGGTCGCGCTGGCCAACCCGCTCTCCGCCGAACTGGCGGTGATGCGCCCGTCGCTGCTGCCGGGCCTGGTCGCGACCCTCGGCCGCAACGCCGCGCGCCAGCTGGGCCGCGTGCGCCTGTTCGAACTGGGCCGCGTGTTCCATCAGCAGGCCGGCGAGGGCCAGCCCGCCCCGCTGGAGACCCAGCGCGTGGCCGCTGCGATCTGTGGCGATGCCGACACCCAGCAATGGGGCCTGCCGACCCGCAAGGTCGATTTCCACGACCTCAAGGGCGACCTGGAGTCGCTGGCGGCCGCCAGTGGCGCCGAGCTCGAGTTCAGGCCGTCACAGCGTCCGTATGGCCACCCGGCACGTTCGGCCGAGGTCTACCGTGACGGCGCCAGCCTGGGCTGGATCGGCCAGATCCACCCGCGCCTGGCCAAGGCCATGGATATCGACGTGGACGTGTTCGCCTTCGAACTGGACCTGGCGCCGCTGGCTACCCGCGCGCTGCCGCGGGCGACGGAGCTGTCGCGGTTCCCGTCGATGCGCCGCGATCTGGCCTTCCTGGTGCCCGAGGCCGCGGCCTGGGCCGACCTGGAAGCCACCCTGCGCCGGGCCGTCGGCCCGCTGCTGCGCGAGGTCACCCTGTTCGACCGGTACGTCGGCCAGGGGGTCGAGCCGGGGTTCAAGAGTCTCGCTATGGGCTTGATTTTGCAGGACAAGTCGCGCACTCTGACGGACCGCGACGTGGATGCGGTGGTGGCCGAGGCGGTCTCTGCCATGGAGCGTGAACATCACGCCCGGATCCGCGGCTGAGCGGGAAGCATGGGGGATAGCAGGCAATGGCATTGACCAAGGCGGAGATGGCCGAGAAGCTGTTCGACGAAGTCGGTCTGAACAAGCGCGAAGCCAAGGAATTTGTCGACGCGTTCTTCGATGTGCTGCGTGAAGCATTGGAACAGGGACGTCAGGTGAAGCTGTCCGGCTTCGGGAATTTCGACCTCCGGCGCAAGAACCAGCGCCCGGGTCGCAACCCCAAGACCGGTGAGGAAATTCCGATTTCCGCCCGTACGGTGGTCACCTTCCGTCCGGGCCAGAAGCTCAAGGAAAGGGTAGAGGCATATGCTGGATCCGGGCAGTAACCGAGAACTTCCGCCGATACCGGCCAAGCGCTACTTCACCATCGGTGAGGTCAGCGAACTGTGCGACGTCAAGCCGCACGTGCTGCGCTACTGGGAAACCGAGTTCCCCAGTCTCGAGCCGGCCAAGCGCCGCGGCAACCGCCGCTACTACCAGCGCCACGACGTGCTGATGGTCCGCCAGATCCGCGGCCTGCTCTACGAGCAGGGCTACACGATCGGCGGCGCGCGGCTGCGCCTGGAAGGTGCCGATGCGCGCGAGGAATCGGCGCTGAGCAACCAGATCATCAAGCAGACGCGGATGGAACTGGAAGAAGTGCTGCAATTGCTGCGCCGCTGAACCATTTTTCACGCAAACCCGTTATACTCGTCGGCCCGCTGAGAGGCGGGGACATTGCCAGCATCATCGGGGCGTAGCGCAGCCTGGTAGCGCATCTGCCTGGGGGGCAGAGGGTCGTCGGTTCAAATCCGGCCGTCCCGACCAATGTTGGTGATTCGATCAAAGGCTTGTGCAGCGATGCGCAGGCCTTTTTTCTTTTTGTCCGAGTCCATCCTGCGGGCAAGACCGATGGTGTGGTTGGCCGTCCCCCGTCACTGTGAATGCTCTTCTCTGCGAACCCATGTCTGCCGCAATGTGCGGCAACAGCAGTGAAGCACCTTCATATGACCTTAGGGGAGATGTTCAAGGTGATACGCCTGCCTGTTTTTGCTTTTTCCGTGGCGCTGATCTGCGCCACGCCCGTTGTTTCCAATGACGCTGCTGCTGCCGTTCCGGACAGGATGACCGTAGAGACCCAGGCACCGGTAGAGCCGCTCGCCATACAAACGGCAAACGCTCCTCCCGTCCCGCTCCCCACATGGGGCACGCAGGGAGAGCAGCTGACCATCATCAACGAGCTGCCTGGCGGCTTCAGAGAGCGCTGGACGTTTGAATGGGTCGCTCCCCGAGGGGGCGGCGGTGGTGGAGAATGGAAACAGACGCACTACGAGTCGCTTGCACCTGTCAGTGGCCTGTATCAACCCGATGAGCTGTGATGCGGGCAGAATGACGCCCGGCGAGTCGTCGCAACGTTGACAATGCAAGCCAAGCCGCCCTGCGGCCCAGCGAGGAGGGGTAGACGCGTGATCGAAATTCGCCAGGCAACGATGCAGGACCTGCCGGCGCTGGTGGCCATCGACAGCGTCGCCGCACAGGCGCCGGAACGCGCTGAGCTGATCCGCGCCTGGATCGGGGCGGATGCGTGCCACGTGCTCACCGTCGACGCATGCGCCGCCGCGTACGGCGTACTCGACTATCACTTCTTCGGCTGCGGCTTCATCGAGATGCTGATGGTCGATCCAGCGCGCCGTCGCCAAGGGCTGGCCCGGATCCTGATCGAGTATCTGAAATCCGTCTGCGCGCACCCCAAGCTGTTTGCATCGACCAATCGTTCCAACACCCGGATGCAGGCCGTGCTTCTGCAGACCGGCTTCGAGTCCAGCGGATACGTCGACAACCTCGACCCCGATGATCCGGAGCTGGTGTTCTACTGCAGGGTCACCCCGGGCGACGGTTGAGCCTTCGAGGCCGGGCGTGTCCTTGTCGATGCAGGGCGACTGGATGAGCTGCCGTTTGCGCGCGGCGTCGGCTTCGCTGCGGATTGCGTCGTGGGCAAGCCAGACGTTCGCGGTCAGAAGGTCTAATGCGGGCCTCAATGCCCGTTCAACGGCAGCGGCCGGTCGATCACCACGTCCTTCATCACCAGGGTCGAGGTCAGCCGCTGCACGCCGGGCAGGGCGGAGAGGTGTTCGTCGTACAGGTGCCGGAACGCGGCCAGGTCGCGGGTGACCACGTGCAGCAGGTAGTCCGGGTCGCCGAACAGGCGCTGTGCCTGCAGGACCTGCGGCACCTCTGCCACTGCGTGTTCGAAGGCGTCCACGGCGTGGCGGTCGCCGTCGCGCAGGGTGACGAAGACCAGCGCTGAGAACTTCAGGCCCAAGGCGGCGGGATCGAGCTCGGCACGGTAGCCGCGGATCGCGCCGGACTGCTCCAGGGCACGCACGCGGCGGTGACAGGGCGAGATGCTCAGGCCGATGCGCTCGGCCAGCTCGGTCACGGTGAGGCGGCCGTCTTTCTGCAGCTCGGCAAGAATTCGCTGGTCGGTGGCATCCATGCGCAAGAGTTTCCTCCTGCAGGCCGGCGCGGTGCAAGTATTTGGAAGCACATTCCAGAGACGCGGGAATATTCTTCTGTCCATCCCGCAGATCGCGGCAAGACCGCCCCTTGGACCCCATGCAACCCAGCGTCATTGCCGCCTTCTGGGCGGTGTCCATCCTCTTCGTGCTCATCCCCGGTGCGGATTGGGCGCACGCGATCGCCGCAGGTCTGCGCGGGCGGGCGGTGGTGCCGGCGGTGGCCGGATTGCTGTCTGGCCATCTGCTCGCGATCGGGCTGGTCGCCGCGGGCGTCGGTGCGATGTTCGCCCGCGTGCCGGTCGCGCTGCACGTCCTGACCGTGCTGGGCGCGCTGTATCTGCTCTGGCTGGGCATCGGCCTGCTGCGCCACCCGCCGGTGGCTGCGGCCGACGCTGCGGGGGCGGTGACGGGGTGGCGCCATTGGGCGCTCAAGGGCGCCTGCGTCAGCGGGCTCAACCCCAAGGTGCTGCTGCTGTTCCTGGCCCTGCTGCCCCAGTTCATTTCCGCCAGCGCGGCGTGGGCGATGCCCGTGCAGATCATCGCGCTGGGCATGGTCCATCTGGTCAGCTGCGGCGCGGTCTATCTTGCGGTCGGCTATGGCGCCGGTGCCTTGCTGCGCACGCGCCCGCGTGCATCACGCGCCGTCGGCCGTGTCTCTGGCGCGGCGATGATCGTGATCGCCGTGCTGTTGTTGAGCGGAACCGGCACACTCTGACCCCACGTTGTTCTCCACCAGGATGCTTCGCATGACCGAACAGCTCCATCCCTACGCGACGCCGGGCACTGCCCCGGTCCCGGCACCGCGCGTGCGCATTCCGCACCTGCAGCAGATGAAGGAGCGCGGCGAGAAGTGGGCGATGCTCACCGCCTACGACATGTACACCGCGGCGATCTTCGAAGATGCCGGCATTCCGGTGCTGCTGATCGGCGACTCGGCGTCGAACAATGTGTTCGGCAACGACTCGCTGCTGCCGGTCACCGTCGACGAGCTGATGCCGCTGGTGCGCGCGGTCAGCCGCTGCACGCGGCGCCCGCTGGTGATCGCCGATCTGCCGTTCGGTTCCTACCAGGCCTCGCCGGAGCAGTGCTTCCACACGGCCGTGCGTTTCATGAAGGAGGGCGGCGCCCACGCAGTGAAACTGGAAGGCGGCATCGAGATGGTGCCGCAGGTCCGCAAGCTGGTCAGCTGCGGCATCCCGGTGATGGCGCATATCGGCTTCACGCCGCAGTCGGAGCATCAGCTCGGCGGCTTTCGCGTGCAGGGGCGGGGCGAGGATGGCGCACGGCTGATCGAGGAAGCGCGCGCGCTGGAGGCTGCCGGTGCTTTCGCGGTACTGATGGAAATGGTCCCCGGCACGGTGGCCGCACAGATCACCGCGGCGCTGAAGATTCCCACCGTCGGCATCGGAGCGGGCAGCGACTGCGATGCGCAGGTGCTGGTCTGGCAGGACATGGCAGGGCTTCGCACCGGCAAACTGCCGCGCTTCGTGAAGCAGTACGCGGACATGCACGGGCTGCTGGAGAAGGCCGCGCGTGAGTTCGCGGACGAGGTGGGCACAGGCACGTTCCCCGGCCCGGAACACACGTTCTGATCGATACGCGCGCGGCCTGAGGCGCGTTTCCACGGTACCGACGCGCGGCGGTACCGTGCTCCCCGCGTCATCCAATCGTCATGCAGGCCACGTACCTTCGCCGCACCTGGGGGCGAGGCGGGATCGTGGCCGAACACGCAAAACGGCGTTTGGCGCGCATGTTTCTGGAGCAGGGGCCGGTGCTGAGGGGATTCTTCACCCGCCGCGGTGCGCGCCAGGACGCCGAGGACATGGTGCAGGAAACCTATCTGCGCCTGCTGCGCGCGCATGAGGATCAGGGCGAGGGCATCGCCAATCCGGAGGCCTATCTGTTCACCGTCGCGCAGAACCTCGCGCGCGAGCAGGCCGCGCGCCGGCGCTGGTCGATGCTCCCGATCGATGATCTGGAGAACCTCACCACGCTGCTGACCGGCGAAGAAACCGTCGAGGATGCCGCCGAACGCGCGCAGCGCCGCACGCATCTGCAGACGCTGCTGGGCACCTTGCCCGAGCACACCCGTGCGGTGTTGGTGATGCAGTACCGCGATGGACTCAGCTACAAGGAGATCGCCGAGCGGTTGGGCGTGTCCTCCCATATGGTCAAGAAGCACGTGGTGCGCGGCTTGTCCGTGTGCCGCCGCGCGCTGGCCGGTCATGCGGAGGCGTGGTGAGCGAGAGTCCCGTGCCGCGTCCTTCCCTCGCCAACGAAGCCGCGCACTGGCATGCGCTGCAGCGCCAGGGCGGGGTGACCCCTGATCAGCAACGCCAGTTCATGACCTGGCTGGTGACCTCGCCGGCCCACCTGCGCGAGTACATCACGGTCAGCCGCATGGCCAGCGAGCTCAGCGATGCGCTGCGGGGCATGGCGGTCGACCTGGATGCGCTGATTGCTGCAGGGCCACCGCCGGCCGACGACAACGTGGTGGCGCTGCCGGTGCGGCGGCGTCCACCGCAGCCGATGACGTCGCGTGCGTCACGCCGGCACCTGCCGGGTATCGCCGCGGCCGCCGCGCTGCTGCTGGGCGTGGGCGTGGTCGGCCACTTGGCCTGGCCACAGACCCGCCACTACGTCGCGGCGCATGGCGCGCCGCGCAGCTTCGCGCTGCCCGATCACACCGTGGTGCATCTGAACGCGGAGAGCGAACTGTCGATCCGCTTCACCCTGCTGAGCCGCCGCGTGGAGCTCTCTCGCGGGCAGGCCAGCTTTGTGGTCGCCGAGGAACGTCGTCCCTTCGCCGTGCATGCGGCCGGGCTGGAGGTGCGCGACATCGGCACGACCTTCGACGTCTCGCTGCGACGCGAGCAGGCGAGGATCGAGGTGGCCGAAGGCAGCGTGCAGGTACGCGGCGACTCGGGCCAGGGCCGGCTGCTCGCTGATCTCCGCGCCGGGCAAAGCGCCCATATTGACTACCGTGACCAGTCCGTCAGCATCCGCCATCAGCATGCGGACACGATGACCGCATGGTGGCGACGCCGCGTGGTGTTCCAGGACGAGCCACTGCGCGAGGTGGCCGAGCAGTTCAACCGGCTCAACGACGTGCGCCTGCAGGTGGATGACGATGTCGCCGGCGCGCTGCGCCTGACCGGCAACCTGCGTGGCGATGATCTTGCATCGCTGCGTACCTTCCTCGATCAGCAGCCCTCGCTGCATACGCGTGTGGTCGACAGGACGATCCGTGTGGGCAGCCGCTCTGCCGCTGGGGCCGCGCAGAAACCGCAGTAATGGCAGTGCCCCGCGCGAACGTGCGCGGCGCTGCCAAGGGCTGTCAAAAAAAATTCATCGAACTACCGGTGCCCGATCCTCGCCCTGCGCCCTCGTAGTCCAGGCAAGCGCGAACGATTCCGTCTCGCGACGCTCATACCACCCCACTGGACTTCTACGATGCGCCGCATTCTCTTCCTTTCGATCGCTCTTGCCCTGCAGAGCGCTGCCGTCACCGCCACCGCGCAGGAATCGCGTGTTGCCAGCGAGGCGATTCCGGCCCAGCCGCTCGACCGTGCGCTCAATGATCTGTCGCGCCAGACCGGGCTGCAGTTCGTCTACAACGCGCAGCAGGCCGGCAACCCGCGCACCCGCGCCATGCCCGCCGGCCTGGCGCCGCAGCAGGCCCTGGAGCAGCTGCTGGACGGAACCGGCCTGCGCTATCGCTATCTCAACGACACCACGGTGACCATTGAAGCGCGCAGTGACGCCGCACCGTCGGGCACGTCCGCCGTGCCCGTCGCCACATCCGCCGTGGCGTTTGAAGCGGCACCCGCGGGCGCCGGCGATGCCGGCCTGCAGCAGCTGGAGCGCATCGACGTGGTCGGCAGCTACAGCCGCAGCCTGGAGCAGGCCGTGGACATCAAGCGCGCCACGATCGGCTTCTCCGATTCGATCGTCGCCACCGACGTGGCCGATTTTCCCGAGCAGAACCTGGCCGAAGCCCTGCAGCGCATGCCGGGCGTGACCATCGAGCGCGACAAGGGCCTGGGCAGTCGCGTCAATGTGCGTGGCCTGCCATCGGAGTACACCCATGTCTCGATCAACAACCTGGCCACCGCGTCGGGCAGCGGTGGGCGTGACATCGAGTTCGACATCTTCGCCTCGGAGATCATCCAGCAGGTGACGGTGCTGAAGTCGCCGAC
This sequence comes from Stenotrophomonas sp. TWI1149, assembly GCF_039673155.1. Classification (NCBI taxonomy): domain Bacteria; kingdom Pseudomonadati; phylum Pseudomonadota; class Gammaproteobacteria; order Lysobacterales; family Lysobacteraceae; genus Stenotrophomonas; species Stenotrophomonas sp. TWI1149. The sequence goes on along the minus strand of NZ_JBDJLB010000006.1, from coordinate 14,902 downwards.
CGCGGCGGACGAGGAGGGCGGCATCGCCGGCTCGGTGCAGATCTCCACCGCGCGCCCGTTTGATTACACCGGCCGCAAGCTGGTGGCGTCGGTCGAAGGCGCGCACAACTCGATCTCCGAAGAGGTCGATCCCAAGTTCTCGTTCCTGGCCAGTGATACCTGGGGTGACTGGGGTGGCCTGGTGTCCTTCGCCACCGCCAAGCGCAGCAACCGTACGGACGCGACCTCGGGGATCAACTTCCGCCCGATGTCGCGCTTCCTGGGCGCCTCCGGCACGCGCGGTACGCAGGCTGCCGCGGTGCTGGCCCGCGATGCCGGTGTGGTGGTCAAGAACCGCAACGACACCGATGAAAGCAACCTGATCGTGTTCCAGGACAAGGTCGGTGACCGCGTGTTCGTGAATGACCAGGACAAGTGGGGTGCCACCGCCTCGCTGCAGTACCGCCCGAGCAGCCGTTTCAGCGTGACCTTCGATGCGATGCTCGGCGGCTACGACACCACTGAAGACGAGTACGACGCAGCCGCGTATTCCGCCTCCAGCCGCAGCACGCTGGAGACCATCCATGACTACGACGCCAGCACGCTGTCGCAGTACGGCATCGTGGTGCTGCGCGATGTGTCCTACACCGCCACCCAGCACGAAATGCTGAGCAAGGAGCGGATCAACAAGACCGATTTCAGCCAGTACAGCATGGCGATGGATTGGAAGGGCGATAGCTGGGGTGTGGATGCGATGGTCGGCTATTCCGGCGCCGACAAGACCCTGGATGCCAGCAACCTCAAGCACGTGGCCTACGCGCCCTCGCGGACCCGCTGGACCGGAAAGAGTGGCGAGACGATTCCCAGCGCCAACCCGGCCAGCATCGACATGTACAACGCTTCGGACAAGTACCTGTTCGAGGCCTATGAAACCACGCTGGAGAAGGTCAGCGATGACAAGTACGCCGCCCAGGTGGATGTGACCAAGGCGCTGGAACTGGCCTTCCTTCCGGCTCTGCGCAGCGTCCAGTTCGGTGCGCGCTACACCGACAAATCCAAGCAGCGCGAGTACGGCGAAGCCAAGATCTACGGGCCGGGTGCGGGCAACAACAGCTGGGTGAACAAGCGGACCCTGGCCGACAGCCCGCTGCAGTCGATCGGCGACATCGTGCCCGGGGGGGGCTACTCGGTGAAGGACCTGGACTGGAAGATGGTCTCCAACGACTACGCACGCAGTGCCTTCCGCTATCCGGGCTTCGCGACGCCGTTTGATCCGGGCCAGTACTACCGGGTCGATGAGAACGTGACCAGCCTGTACGCGATGACCGACATCGGCTTCGATGTGGGCCGCGTGCCGGTCTCGATCAACGCGGGCGTGCGCTATGTGGATACCTCGGTGCAGTCCTCCGGCTTCCACCCGATCCAGCGGGCAGACGGTACCACCGGCTATACCGACACGCCTGTCTCGCGCAAAGGCAGCTACAACGATCTGCTGCCGAGCCTGAATGCCACCGCCGAACTGGCCGAAGGCCTGGTGCTGCGCGGCGCGGCTTCCAAGACCTTCATCCGCCCGGCGTTGACCGACATCGCCTACAAGCGCACCGCCAGCTGGAGCTCGTTCCGCTTCACCGATGGCAACCCGGATCTGCAGCCTACCTATGCCAAGCAGTGGGAGCTGGGGCTGGAGAAGTACCTGGACAACGGTGGCCTGCTCGCGACCTCGTACTTCCACAAGAAGATCGACGGTGTGGTGATCAATGCGTTGACCGGCGTGGTGCCGGATGTGGCGGTCTACAACGCCAACGGCTCGCTCAACGGCACCTATGATTTCGACGTGTACCAGCCGATCAACGCCGATGGAACGTATGTGGTGAAGGGCGTCGAGCTGATCGCGCAGCTTCCGCTGAGCATGCTGCACCGCTCGCTGGAAGGCTTCGGCATCAACGCCAACTACACGATGCTGGACAGCTCGCTGGCCGGCGAATCCGACCTTGGCGTGAGTACGCCGATGCCGGGTCTTTCGGAGAAGTCATACAACGTCACCGTGTACTACGAGAACGCGCGCTTTGACGCGCGCGTGTCGTACAACCACAAGGGCGAGTACGTCGAATCGATCGGCTACAACATGTACCCGATCTGGCGCGATGACTACGGCCAGGTGGATGTGTCGATCGGCTATCGCCTCACCGACAGCATCAAACTCAGCCTGAAGGGCATCAACCTGACCAACCAGGCGACCACCGGCTATACGATGGATCCTGCGTTCCCGACGATGTACGAACGCTCCGGCCGCCGCATCAGTCTCGGCCTGCGCGCGGACTTCTGAGCCGCCCGCTTCGCGGTGCATCCGGAGGCGCGTACGCGTGCCCCGGATGCGGCCGCCCGCTTGTGAGGAATACTTGATGCGACATTTCTTTTTCCTACCGCTTGTGGTCGTGCTGGCGTGGCCGGTGGTCGCCCAGGCGGCCGATGATGAGGTCGGCCGCAGCTGGCAGGCCGGTGATCACCATGTCCACAGCGAGTGGAGCGTGGACTGGGATCGCAGCACCCTGCCGCCCACGCCGATCCGAGGCGGCGACTCGTCCTACACCCGCACCCATAACGCCCGGCAGGCGCTCGCCAATGGGCTGACCTGGATGGTGCATACCGATCACGGCGGGCCGGGACATTCCGCGGTCACCCGCGACCATGCGTGGCCGGCGTTGCTGGACGCCCGGCGCGAAGTGCCCGGACTGATCCAGTTCAACGGAATGGAATTCGACGTACCGGCGGGCGAACACGCCTCGCTGATCATCGCCCCAGGCCCGGATGAGCGCGATCAGCTGGTCGCGATCGAACGCGATTACAGCCGCAGCGAGCCGCTGCAGGGAAGCCGCGATGCCGGGCAGACGATGCTCGATGCACTGGCCCACCTGCGGGCGCTGCCGGCACCCCCGTTGATGTTCATCAATCATCCCTCGCGCACCGCCACCGCGATGGGCCGGTGGGGCGATGTCGAGCCCGATGAGCTGCGTGCCTGGCATGGCGCCGCACCGCAGGTGCTGGTTGGCATGGAAGGCGCGCCGGGCCATCAGGCCACCCGTGTCCATCGCGGCCTGTATCGCAATGCGGATGCACCCACGATGGGCGGCTTTGACCAGATGACCGCAACGGTTGGCGGCATCTGGGACACGCTGCTCGCCGAAGGCCACCGCTTCTGGATCACGGCCAGCTCGGATTCGCACGTCAATCAACGCGACGGCGGCAGCGATTTCGATCCCGGTCAGTACAGCAAGACCCATGTCTGGGCGCGGCGTGACGCCGATGACATCCTCGATGGCCTTCGGCACGGGCGGATGTTCGCGGTGACCGGTGATCTGATCGATGCACTGGAGCTGCGTGTGACTGCGAACGACGACGAGGTACGTAGCGCCACGATGGGCGGCACGCTGTCGATGTCGCCTGGCGCCTCCATGCGCGTTGAACTGCGGGTGCGTGCACCGGCCTCAGCCAATCACGCTGGGCGACACCCGGTGCTGGATCACGTCGAGTTGATCGTGGGCGGCCCCGGCAGTGGAAATGGGCCTGTGATGCAAACGCGTGTGTTCGGCGCCAGCGACTGGCAGGTGGACGGCGCATGGCGCTCGGTGTCCTGGGTGTTGCCGGTCCCCGCCCGGGGCGGCTTCGTCCGTGCCCGCGGCAGTAGTACTGCGGAGGTGACGCCGCTGCCCGATGTGCCAGGCGAAGATCCGTGGCAGGACCTGTGGTTCTATTCCAATCCCGTCTTTGTCGAGGCCGTGCGCTGAGTGGGTGTCGATCCGCTGGCGCGGCGTGCGCGGCGTGCGCGGCGTGGGGCCAGCGGGGTAGAGTGATCGCTGACCTCATGGACGCGAAAGGAGAAGCAGATGGCGGTACGAACCTTGATGGCAGCGGATCTCGAAAAGGCGAGCCACATCTGCATGGCGGCCTTCATGGGGTCGGTGGCGCAATCGCTGCCTGACCTTGGGATCGAGACCTTTGCCCGTATCGCTTCGGTGGAGGGGTTCCGCGCGCGCATGGCGCAGGACAATGTGATGCTGGCCTACGCGCAGGAGGATCGGCTCATCGGTATCGCCGAGCTCAAGGAAGGCCGTCACGTGGCCATGCTGTTTGTCGACCCGGCGGCCCAGCAGCAGGGGGTCGGCAAGGCCCTGATGGCGGCCATGATCGAGCAGGCGCGTGCGGAGGTGCTGACCGTGAGCGCATCGCTCTCGTCGGTACCCGCCTATGAGCGCTATGGCTTTGCCTGCGCAGGGGAGGCAGCGGAATCTTCCGGGCTGCGCTACCAGCCGATGGAAATGTGCTTGGCGCCGCGCGCCAAACTTCACGCCGTTCAGCCGACGCGTTCACGAAGGTGAGACAGCCCGCTGGCTACCGTGGAGTCCTGTCATTCAACCCGATTCGGGGAAAGGATCATCATGATCAAGTGGGCCATTATCTTTGCTGTCATCGGCCTGATTGCCGGCGCCCTCGGTTTCGCGGGCATCGGTGGCGCCGCGATCGGCATCGCCAAGTTCCTGTTCTGGGCCGGCATCATCATCGCCGTGGTGCTCTTCGTGCTGGGCATGACGATCGCCAAGAAGGTGACCTGACCCGTCGCGTAAATACGCGGCGGTTCGACACCAAGGCCTGCGCGGTATCGCGCAGGCCTTTTTCGTTGGCGGGGCAGCACGCGCCCCGCAAGGCTCAGTTGAAGTACACCGACACGCCCAGCCCAGCCTGGGTATCCGGGCTGTCGTCGTCCAGCCCCACATCGAAGGACGCATCGAGCTGCACGGTCGGGCTCGCCATCCAGGTGATCCCTGCGCCTGCGATCCTGCTCGAGGGCTCGCCATCCGTATGGGTGAAACCCGCTTCCAGATAGGTACTGACCGTGTCGGTGGCGGCGAAACTCAGGCTGGGCGCCCAGGTGACGCTGTCCTCGCTGCCGCCGCGGGTCACGTTGGCGTAGAGCGCGCCGGTCCAGCGGTCGCTGACCTCGTACTCATAGCTGGCGCCCAGCGCGTACTGCGTCGCGCCCTCGCTGAAGTCGCGTGAGCCGGTGGCAAAGGTGGTGGTGGCCAGCAGGGCCACGGCGTGCCTGTCCGATGGCAGGGGCAGGGCGACTTTGAGGCCGATGCCGAGATCCCCGGCCCCACGGCTGCGCGCAGCCGGCGCATCGCGCGGCGCCACGCGCAGGTGGTTCCAGGGCGAAGTGAAGGCCTGCAGCTCAACGTGGCTGGCCACGCCGATCCGCAGGGCGAGGTCGGCACTGTACTGCGTGCTCAGCACCCCGTCCGCGTCGCGGTCGCGGCTGAAGCTGGGCAGTCCCGCCTCCAGCGCTACGCCACCGCGGGGCAGCGTCGAAGCCGCAAACCCGATGCCCGGGCGATCGAAGGCCAGCTCGGGTGGCGCATCCTCCTGCGCGGATGCGGCAGTGGAAAACACCAGGGACAGCAGCAGCGCTGTACATCGCATGGAAATACTCCCGGCCGGACCATCACGGCATCAAGGAGCAGCCAGCCTGCTCCTTGGCCGGAATGTAGCACGGTGATTTTCGCGCTTCTGTGCAGATCCCGGCGCAGCGTCCTGCGCCGCGGCGCCAACGCGACGGGGTGGCGCTGCAGCGCTCAGTGTGCCGGGCGGGTCATGGCGATGAGAGCATCGCGCATGCGCACGGTCGCTCCGTCGGGTGTCGCGTCACAGCCGAGCACGCAGGCGCGGAGCAGGAACCCATCGGCGGCGTGCCGGGCGGCGGTCAGCTGCGCATCGCGACGGTCCAGCGGATGGTCGCGCAGCACGGCATCGAGCCACGAACGCCGCGCGGTGACCCATTCGCTGTCGACGTGGTGCGGCCGGCACTCGACGCTGATGGTGCGCCCGATGTCGAACAGCTCGGCGATGTAGGCGCGCGAAAACCGGCCGTGGGCCTGGCTGTCGCGCTCCATGCGCTGCTGGATCGCACGGTGGAGATTGGCCACGATCGCATGCGCGGCGAGGTCATCATTGGCTGCTTGCAGCAGCGAGGTATCGGTTGCGTTGTGCATTCGCGCCTCCAGGACACCGGTGGGGGAAAAACGAGGAATCAGCCGCGCGGCAGGACCGGATCACCCTGCCGCAGCAGGGTGTCCAGCAGCGCGACGACGCGCTCGCCCTGGCCCTCGCAGGCCAGTTCGAACGTGGTCTGCCCGTCGAGTGCGGGCAGCGGGGAATGCAGAATCCATTCAAGAACGGCGGCGCGGTCCGGCTCGATCTGCAGGGCCAGATCCGCGACACGACGTACGATTCCCTGACGCATGATCAGAATCCGTAACTGAGGGAGAGGGCGGCGGTATCCATGTGGTCGCCACGGGTCATCGGGCTGTCACGCACGGCATCGGCCAGCGAGGTGCGGCGGATCGAGGCGGTAGCGGTCCAGCGCGGCCCCAGCGGCATCACTGCGGCGATGTCCAGGTAGGGGGACACGCCGCTGCCGGCGGAGTAGTGCGCCAGGCCGCTGCGGGCGGCTTCGCGCTCGCTGACACCGAAGTAGTAGTCGTTCAGATCGGAGCTGGCGTAGTTCAGGCCCACCGCAGGCATGAAGGTCACGCGGCCGGCCGGGACCGGATAGGCATAGCGGGCGTCGGCCGAGAAACCGCCGCCGTGCCCGGTCACTTCTGCCTGCGCATTGGCCTGCAGCACGCCCCATTCGGCCTGGTGCCGCCAGGAGACACCGAGCATGCCGGACAGGCTGCGGTTGTCGAGCTGGCGCAGCTGCGGGTCGTGGCTGTCGCGACGCTTGAAGCGCATCACGTAGGGCGAGGCGGTCAGGGCCAGCTCGGACTGCGCCGTCTGGTGCAGGCGATAGCCTACGCTGCCCCCGCGGAAGAAGAACGACCGGCCTTCCCAGCTCACGATCGGGGCGGCCAGGCGATCGGTGTCATAGCCGGCGTAGGGGGCCTTGAGCGCGACGACGGCAATGCCGACGCTGCTTTTCCTGCCCGTCTCGGGGGCATCGGCTGCCTGGGCGGCCGTAGCGGTGAACGCACTGGCCAGGGCCAGGCCAGTCAGGGTGGGAAGCGGACGCGAAAAACGAAAACGGACGTGCATGGACCTGCCGAAGGGGAACAACCGGAGTGTCATGGTGGGCGCCCTACATTGTCGGAACGTTACGTCCGGCTGCGCGGTACCATCGCCTCCTTCGTACCCGCAGGCACCGCTCCCATGCGCCTTCTTCTCCTGGAGGATGATCCGGAAATGGCCAGCGCGATCCAGGTCAGCCTGGCCCGCCACGGCATGGTGGTCGACGTGGTCGGCACGATGGCGCAGGCCGATGAAGCGCTCAAGGCCGGCGTCCACCAGATCCTGCTGCTGGACCGGCAGCTGCCTGATGGCGATGGCGCCAGCTTCGTCCGGATCGCGCGCGAGCACGTGCCGAACCTGCCGGTGATCATGCTGACCGCGCGCGCGTCGGTGGCCGACCGGGTCACCGGGCTGGACGTCGGCGCGGACGATTACCTGACCAAGCCGTTCGCTGTCGAAGAGCTGCTCGCGCGGATCCGCGCGATCTCGCGGCGGCCCTCGCAGATCACCTTGCCGGTGTTGTCGCTGGGCCGGCTGCAGTTCGATTTCGTCTCGCGCGAGGCGCGCGTGTCCGAGGTGCTGCTGGCCCTGCCGCGACGGCAGCTGCTGGTGCTGGAGGCGCTGGCGCTGCGGCAGGGGCGCACGGTGGGGCGCGCTTCATTGCTGGAGGCCGTGTACGGGTTCGACGACGCGATCCAGTCCAACGCGCTGGACGCGCATGTCTCCAAGCTGCGCAAGGCGCTGCTGGAAGCGGATGCGGGCGTGGAGATCCACGTCATGCGCGGGATCGGTTATCTGCTCAAGGACACGCCGTGAGATTGCTCAAGCCCGATTCCCTGGCGTTCAACCTGGTGTGGAAGGTCTGCCTGATCCAGGCCGCCACGATCGCGCTGGCATTGAGTGCGATGGTGCTGACCTACGGCGATCGCCGCTCGGCCTACATCGACTGGAAAACCAGCGACCAGATCGCCTCGGCGATCACCGTCGGTCCCCAGGGACTGGAAGCGGATCTGCCGAAGGTCGCGGCAGTGGTACCACTGCCGCCGGCGACCTTCTGGTTCGCCGCCGCCGATGAGCATGGCCGACGCCTGGTGCATGGCGATGTTCCCGTGCAGTACCGCCAGTTGGTGGCACGGCTGGATCAGATCGAGCAGACCGACATCCGTACCCGCATCAATGCCGATGCGCTCGCCGTGCGCGTGGTGGTCGCCGATCGGCCGGAAGGGCGACTGCACGTGGCGGTGGGGGGCATTCCCGAGCGCAGCATCGTGCGCCAGCTGCTGTTGATCTTCCGCTATCTGGGTGGCTGGATCGCGCTGCCGGTGCTCGTGATCACCCTGGTGGTGGCACCGTGGGTGATCCATCGCGCGCTGCGCGGGGTCAACCGTGTGGCCGCGCAGGCGGCCGCGATCCAGGTCAACGAGCGCGGCAGCGGCCTGGATACCCGCGCGGTACCGCTGGAAATCTACCCGCTGGTGGACGCCTTCAACGCGGCCGTCCGGCGCATCGGTGAAAGCTACGACGCGCAGGACCGCTTCCTGGCCGGTGCGGCGCATGAACTGCGCATGCCGATCGCGATCCTGGCCACGCGCCTGGCCGACCTGCCGCCGGGCGATGCGCGTTCGCGCCTGCAGCTGGACCTGAGCCGCCTGAGCAACATTGCCGAGCAGCTGCTGGATCTGCAGCGGCTGGACCGGCATGGCAGCCAGTCCCAGCGCATCGACCTGTCCGCGCTGACCCGCGACGTGGCCGCCGATGTGGCGCCGCTGGTGGTGGATGCCGGCTACGGGTTCTCGGTGGATGCCCCCGAGCAGCCGATCTGGGTGCGCGGCGACCCGCATGCGCTGCACCGGGTGATCGCCAGCCTGCTGCAGAACGCCATTGCCCACGGCGGCGGGCGGGGCATGATCGCGGTGGCGCTGCACGACGACGGTTGCCTGTCGGTCAGCGATGAGGGCCCGGGCGTGCCGGAGGCCGAGCGGCTGTCCGTGTTCGAGCCGTTCCATCGCTTGCGGCCCAGTGGCAGCGGCAGCGGCCTTGGCTTGCATCTGGCCCGGGAAATCGTGCTGCGTCATGCCGGGACCATCGCCGTGGATGGCGCGCCGGGTGGCGGTGCGCGGTTCCGGGTCGTGCTGCCGGTGGATCCGCGGCCGCAACCGGGGCTGGCCCCGGCATGACCAATGGCAGGTGATCCGGCCCGGGCATCGTGGGACAACAGGTGCGTCCCCTTTCAGGTGCCGGTTCGATGCGCGTACGTTCGCTGTTCCCTGTGATCGCGGTATCCGCCCTGTCCCTGCTGGGCCTGTCCGGGTGTGCCACCTATGACGATGTCGCCTCGCGCCCGCAGTGCGAGGATTCGCCGCAGGTGAAGGACCTGCCGGCGCAGGTCGCCCGCCGTGAAAGCCGCTGCAATGAGTTGAACATCCGGTTCAACGACGATCGTGGCGGCGACAGCAAGCCGCTCGATTTCGGCGGCAAGAACAAGGACGATTGATCCCGCGTTGGTCAGCGTTTCGCCGGCCCGGCCGGCGGCGCAGCACAGTAGGCGGCAGGATGCAGGGTTCACTCCTCCGTCACCGGGCGTGGGCTGATATGACGCTCGACGATTCTGCCGATGCCGCGTTGTAGTCCGTAACGAGCACCGCGGAACGCGATGATGCGTTGAAGCAGGATGCGTGCGACCCGCCTGTGTGGACATCGCCGGTATCAGGTTTGACGCCAGGTTGTCAGCGCCACTGCCAGGAGGCACGTCATGAAAACACTGTTTTCGATGCGTCACATCGCGCTCGCCGCGGCGCTCACTTGTGTCTCCGCCCAGGCCGATGCCTGTACGCGCGTGGTCTACCTGGGCGACAACCAGGACGTCATCACCGCCCGCTCGATGGACTGGAAGAGCGACGTCGCCACCAACCTGTGGGTGTTGCCGAAAGGCATCGCCCGCGACGGTCAGGCCGGCCCGCGTTCGATCCGCTGGACCTCGCGCTACGGCAGCGTGGTCGCCACCGGCTATGACATCTCCACCACCGATGGCCTCAACGAAGCCGGGCTGTCGGCCAACCTGTTGTGGCTCGCCGAATCCGAATACCCGCAACAGCGCGGCAGCAGGCCAGGGCTGGCGATTTCGTTGTGGGCGCAGTATGTGCTCGACAATTTCGCTACCGTCGCCGAGGCCGTCGCTGCGCTCGAACGCGAACCGTTTTCGATCGTGACCGACAAGGTGCCCGGCGAGTCGCGGCTGGCCACGCTGCACCTGTCGCTGTCCGATGCCAGCGGCGACAGTGCCATCGTGGAATACATCCACGGCAGGCAGGTGATCCACCACGACCGTGCGTACCAGGTCATGACCAACTCGCCGGTGTTCGATCAGCAGCTGGCGCTCAACGCGTACTGGCAGGACATCGGCGGCACCGTCATGTTGCCCGGCACGAACCGCTCGGCCGATCGTTTCGCGCGCGCGAAGTTCTACATCAACGCGATTCCCAAAAGCGAGGATCCGGTGGTGGCGCTGGCTAGTGTCTTCAGCGTGATCCGCAACGTCTCCGTGCCCTATGGGATCACCACGCCGGGTGAACCGAACATCTCTTCCACGCGCTGGCGGACCGTGGCCGACCACAAGCGCAGGCTGTATTTCTTCGAATCGGCGATGACCCCCAACACCTTCTGGGTGGACCTCAACAAGGCGGACTTCTCGCGCGGTGCACCGGTGCTGAAACTCGATCTGGGCCCGGACCAGCGCAATGTATTCGCCGGCGACGCGCTGCCCCGGTTCCAGCCGTCCGAACCGTTCCAGTTCCTCGGCACCGACGGCTGAGCAGAATCAGACTAATCCGATACCGGCAGGCTGCGGCCTGCTCTATCGTTCCTGGCGAGGGAAGGATCCCTCCCGTCGTGAGCTTCCCGCCCTGACATGCCGCAAAGGAACGATCCACATGGTGATCAAACTGCAACACATCGAACGCCGCTGGCACGTCGTGCACCCGGCCAAATCCGCGCCGATCGCCTTCCGCAGCGGCGCCATCGCCTTCGATTTCGCCGATGCGCTGGCGCGCGAGCACTACGCCGAGACCGGTCACAGCAGCGCGGTCCGCGTGCAGGTGCTGGAAACCTACGTGGACGCGGTCCGCTACGGCTGAGCCGGCCAGCGGCGGCTGTGGGCCGGGTGTGACCGCCCACCGGCTGTCCAGTCAGCCTCGCGTCGGGTACCTAAATAGGGGATGAAATCAGCGACTTCTGGCCTATGTCGCCGCGCCGGACGATCACCGATCCTGTGCGCCTCCCCCAACACGTAACGAGGTTTCCATGTCGAACAACAGCCCCTCCCTGGCGGCCAGACGATTGCGCTGGGCCGTGGTGCCGGCACTGATGGCGCTCGCTGGCGCCGCCCAGGCGCAGAACTACGACCGCTATTACGACGACGGCTACAACGGCGGCCCGGTGCGCTGCGAATCCATCAAGAACCGCACCCAGCAGTGCGCGCTGCCCGGTCGTGCACGGCTGGTGCGGCAGATCTCCGGCTCGCCCTGCGTTGAAGGCCAGACCTGGGGCCAGGCGCGCGGCGGCGTGTGGGTGACGCAGGGCTGCCGGGCCGAGTTCATCGCCGAAGGTGGCCGCGGTGGCGGCCGCTGGAATGGCGGCGGTAACGGCTGGGGGCATAACGGCGGCGGCAACAGCGGCCGGGGGCAGATCCTGACCTGCGATTCCAACGACCATCGCCGTCAGCGCTGCGTGGCCAATGTCCGGCGCGAGGCGCGCCTGATCCGCCAGACCTCGCGCAACGCCTGTATCGAAGGCCGCACCTGGGGCTGGGACCGGACGGGCGTCTGGGTGGACGGCGGCTGCCGCGCGCAGTTCCAGATCTACTGAGTACCGGCGTACGGCGCCTGAGCGACCCCATCAGCGCTCCATGCACGCTCAAACAAACGAGGCCGCGTCGAATCGACGCGGCCTCGTTGTTGTTGGGGAAATGCCCACCCCTGGGTGAGGGGGCGCTTCAGCCCGTTGCGCTGAGCGGCTGGCCGCTCTTGACCAGCATCGGCCAGCGCTTGAGAACGGCCTGGCGGATGCCGGCGGCATCGATGCCGGCCTCGGCCAGCAGGTCTTCGCGGCTGGCATGGTGCTGGAAGCTGTCCGGCAGCCCCAGGTGCAGGAACGGCCTGAGCACGTCTTCGGCGTTGAGCAGTTCGGCCACACCGGAGCCGGCACCGCCGGCGACCACGTTGTCCTCGATGGTCACGAAGCCTTCGTGGCGCTGCGCCAGTTCCAGCAGCAGGGCGCGGTCCAACGGCTTGATGAAGCGCATGTTGACCACGGTCAGGCCCAGCTCGCGACCCACCTGTTCGGCGGCGCTCACGGTGCTGCCAAAGGCGAGCAGGGCGATGCGGCTGCCCTGCAGGCGCAGGTCGGCCTTGCCGATCTCCAGCGTGGACAGGTCAGTGCCGGCGGCGATACCGGTGCCACTGCCGCGCGGATAGCGCACGGCGGCCGGGCCGGCGTAGCGCAGGCCGGTGGTCAGCATCTGGCGGCACTCGGCCTCATCGGACGGCGCCATTACCACCATGTGCGGCACGCAGCGCAGGAAACTCAGGTCCAGGTTGCCGGCATGGGTCGCGCCGTCCGGGCCGACCACGCCGGCGCGGTCGATCGCGAACAGCACATCCAGCTCCTGCACGGCCACGTCGTGGACCAGCTGGTCGTACGCGCGCTGCAGGAAGGTCGAGTAGATCGCCACCACCGGCTTCGCGCCCTGGGTGGCCATGCCCGCGGCCAGGGTCACCGCGTGCTGCTCGGCGATGGCCACGTCGAAATAGCGCTCCGGGAATTCCTTGCTGAAGCGCACCAGGCCCGAGCCCTCGCGCATCGCCGGGGTGATCCCCATCAGCTTCGGCTCGGCGGCCGCGGCATCGCACAGCCAGTCGCTGAAGACATCGGTGTAGGTCGGCTTCTTGGCCCCGCCTTTGGAGACCAGGCCCTTGTCCGGATCGAACGGGCCCACGGCGTGATAACCGATCTGGTCGCCTTCGGCGCGCTCGTAACCCTTGCCCTTGGTGGTCATCACGTGCAGCAGCTTCAGGCCCTTCAGGCTCTTGAGCGTCTTCAGCGTGGCGACCAGCGCCGGCACGTCATGGCCGTCGATTGGACCGGTGTAATGGAAGCCCATTTCCTCGAAGAACGTGGAGGGCACGAACATGCCTTTCCAGTGCTCTTCCCAGCGCTTGACGAAGCGCGCGGTCGGGTTGTGCTTCTTGTCGCCGAGGATCTTCTTGCCGCCTTCGCGCAGCGCATTGAGCGTGCGGCTGCCGGTGGCGCGGCCGAGCATCTTGGTCAGCCCGCCGACTGCCTCGGAGATCGACATGTTGTTGTCGTTGAGGATCACCAGCAGGTTCGGTTCGCTGTCCATGCCACCGGCGTGGTTGAGCGCTTCATACGCCATGCCGGCGGTCATCGCGCCGTCACCGATCACGGCCACGACCTTGCGGTCATCGCCTTCGGCCTGGCGCGCGATCGCCATGCCCAGCGCGGCCGAGATGGACGTGGAGGAATGGCCGACGCCGAAGGTGTCGTACTCGCTTTCCTCGCGCTTCGGGAACGGCGCGACGCCGTCCTTCTGCTTGACCGTGTGGATCTCGTCGCGGCGGCCGGTCAGGATCTTGTGTGGGTAGGTCTGATGGCCGACATCCCAGACGAGCTGATCGACCGGTGTCTGATACAGGTAGTGCAGGGCAACGGTCAGTTCGATCACGCCCAGGCCGGCGCCGAAATGGCCGCCGCTCTTGCCCACCGATTCAATCAGGTAGGCACGCAGTTCATCCGCGATCGCGGGCAGTTCGGATTCATCGAACCTGCGCAGGTCATCCGGTGACTGGATGCGCGCAAGGCGGGGATAGCGGGCGGAGTCGATCATGTTTATCGCGCTTCTTCTGAGCGCCTATTTTCCCCCCCAAATGGGGGTGGGGCAAGCAAACCGCCTTTTCAGTGAGTAAACGGTGACGGTGGCTGCGACAGAACGTCGCAGCGCGCTCAGGCGGAGAGCTTGGAACGCTTGGGAAGCTGCGCCTTCAGGAACGCCATCTGATCGGCCAGGATGTTGCGGTTGGACAGGATCATGTGTTCGATCCAGCTCGGCCGGTAGGGCACCGCGAGCAAGGGCATGCTGGCCTGCTGCGGGGTCCGGTTGCTCTTGCGCGAATTGCAGTGGAAGCACGCGCTGACCACGTTCTCCCACACGTCCAGGCCGCCCTTGGAGATCGGCATGACGTGGTCGCGGGTAAGCTGGGGGCGATTGAACTGCTGCCCGCAGTACAGGCACAGGTGCGAATCGCGCGCGAACAGCGCGGGATTGGACAGGTTCGGGGTGGGATCGATCGCGCGGGAGCGGGCGTGGCCGCGGGCGGCGATGATCGGGTGCAGGTCCAGGCCGCTCTGCAGGCCGGTGGTGCGGCAGATGCCGCCATGGATGTGCAGGCAGGGGTCGCCGAGGGTCCAGGCCACCGCGCCGCGCGCGTAGAGGCAGGAAGCGTCCTGCCAATTGATCCAGTCGAGCACGCGCCCGTGGGCGTCCAGGGCCAATAACCGTACCGAACCGGGCCGATGCAGCGTAACGATCGGCGACACCTCGGCGACCGGGGCGGACGAGGCTCCGGTATCGATCAGACCCAAGCGTGTAGTGTCTGTCTCCATCGGGAAAACAGCTTATACCCGAATCGTTACGAATTGGGTATAGGGGCTTGCGCCCCTACCCGATTCGTAACGATTCGGACAGGCATTCCACCTAAGCCCCGCGCCTGTCGGCGCGCCCCCTTGAACATCCAGGGGGCTTTTCTCCAGAAGGTGTATCGGGGTGGCGACCAACGGTCGGCACCAACCC